>JADKZZ010000080.1 GCA_020848475.1 Chitinophagales bacterium
CTGTGTATGACTACGGTCCGTTTGGTGCTGAACTGAAAAATCATATCAAAGAGTACTGGTGGAAAAGTATGGTGCAAATGCACGAAAATATCGTTGGTATCGATGCTGCTATTTTTATGCATCCAACAACCTGGAAAGCCAGCGGTCACGTAGATTCTTTTTCTGATCCATTGATTGATAATAAAGATTCTAAAAAAAGATATCGTGCAGATGTTTTGTTAGAAGAAAAGATTGACAAGCTGAAAGAAAAAGGCGAGAAAGAATTAGCTAAGAAAAATTTATCTGATGCAAGTGATGAAGAAAAAGCAAAAGCTTCGCGCGATTACGCGAAAGGATTGACTTTAGAAGCAGAATATATTAAAGCAGCTGAAGCTTCAGATTTTAAAAGATACAAAGAATTGATTGAAGAATACGAAATTGCCTGCGAAGTTTCTGGTTCAAAAAACTGGACGGATGTTCGTCAGTTCAATTTGATGTTTGGTACAAAACTCGGTGCTGTTGATGAAGATGCAACAGAATTATATTTACGACCGGAAACCGCTCAAGGAATTTTTGTGAATTTCTTAAACGTGCAAAAAACAGCACGTATGAAAATACCTTTTGGTATCGCTCAGATTGGAAAAGCATTCAGAAATGAAATCGTGGCACGCCAATTTATTTTCCGTATGCGTGAATTTGAGCAAATGGAAATGCAATTTTTTATTAAGCCAGGCACGCAAAAAGATTGGTTTGAAAAATGGAAACAAACACGATTACAATGGCATTTAGCTTTAGGTACCGCACAGGAAAATTTGCGTTTTCATGTTCATGAAAAATTAGCACATTATGCAGATGCTGCAGAAGATATTCAGTTCAAATTCCCAATTGGCTTTAAAGAATTAGAAGGCATTCACTCGCGTACAGATTTTGATTTAGGTGAACATCAAAAATATTCAGGAAAAAAATTGCAATATTTCGATGCTGAATTAAATCAGAATTATGTGCCTTATGTCATCGAAACTTCTATTGGTTTAGACAGAATGTTCCTGCGCATTATGAGCGAGAGCCTGAAAGAAGAAGCTTTGGAAAATGGCGAAACCAGAACAGTATTGAACTTACCACCAGCATTAGCACCCATAAAAGTAGCTGTTTTGCCTTTGGTCAAAAAAGATGGCTTGCCTGAAAAAGCACGTGAAATTATCGACATCTTGAAATTTGTAGGCAGAACGTTTTACGAAGAAAAAGATTCCATCGGCAAACGCTATCGCAGAATGGACGCTATCGGCACGCCTTATTGTATTACTGTTGACCACCAAACACTCGAAGACAATACAGTAACAATTCGTGAGCGCGACACCATGCAGCAAGACAGAATTGCTATTGCGGATATCGAAAAAATAGTTGGCGCAAAAGTTGATATGAATAATTTATTACGTAAAGCAATTTCATAATTTACAAGCATCAAAAAACAAATTATCATATTGTTCCTACTTGCACTAAGCAGTACAGCTTATGCGCAATATTCCGTGTTTACTGGCTTTTGGAAAGGTTATTTAATTACTGACACCAGCAACATCGACAACAAAAAGGGATTGCCTGTTACTGTATTTATTTCTGATGACAACAACCAAGGTGAAGTTGCCGGCGAAATGAGCATACAATATCGCTACCAAACTGATGTATATAAAGCAAAATACATGATTACTGGCACCTACGACGAAACAATGACGAGCTTATTGATAACACAAGAAAAAATTGTGTATTACGATTTATTGCCTAAAGGATTACAATGGTGTTTTGGTAGCGGCTCGTTCACATTGGAAAGAAATCCTTATAAAAAGCGGTATTACTTAGATGGCGTTATGACAACCAACTGCGGCGATGAGCAAATGCGCATCATTCTAATCAAAAAATAAGTAGCTCTTTGATATTTTCTATTTTAAAATTTTAAGATAAATCGTATCTTGAAAGAATGAAAAATAAAAATTACTTTCTATTGTTCGCAATAGTTTTTTTTGCCAATGCATGTCAAAAAAAGGCCGAAGAAGCATCGCCCATCACTGGCACATTTACTGCGATGAGTTATAATGTTGCTGGCTTGCCACAAGGTATTAATTCCGATCAATTTCCAGAGCTACATATGCCGATGATTAGTCCGAGACTCAACAATTACAATATCGTTGCGGTACAAGAAGATTTTTATTATCACAAAGAATTAGTACAAGAAAATCATCATCAATATAAAAGCAAATACTTTGCATTAGAAGGTGGATTAGGCGATGGCTTAAACCAATTTTCTGATTATCTGATGTTGAATTATATGCGCACAGGCTGGGACGACTGCCATGGAACAGATTGCTATACACCAAAAGGATTTACATATAGCCGTGTGAAAATTACACCAAAAGTATATATCGATGTATATAATTTGCATTGTAATGCTGGCTCAGACAGTGCTGACCTTGCCGCTCGCAGAAAAAATATATTGCAGTTGTGTAAGTATATCAATTTACGTTCTAAAGATAATGCTGTAATTGTGCTCGGCGATTTCAATTGCCGATACACACGCACTGGTGATAACATTCGCGAGCTTTTGTCATTAGGCTTTAAAGATGCTTGGATAGAGAAAGAACGAAATGGCATTTTACCAACACAAAATGATATTCCTTTGTTAGGCGTAGAAGTCGTTGATAAGATTTTTTACAAAAGCAATAGCACCATTGAATTGAAAGCATTAGAATATGTAATGCCAACTACAGATTTCTTAGACAATGATGGCAATTGGCTGTCTGACCACAGACCTATCTACACCAAATTCCAGTTTACATTGTTGCAATAAGTTCGTTCGCTTTTTGAAGTTGTGCAAAAGAACCTATATCAACCCAAACATCATTATTGTGTTGATATGCGACAATCGTATGCTTACGGCACAAATCCAAATACCAATCTGTCATTGAAAAAACACCAAGTAAGCTTTGGTGCTTAAAAATTTCTGGTGAAATAATATGATAACCGCTAAAAGCAAATTCGTGTAAAGGATAGGTATCACCTGGTGCAAAATTTGCTTTAACAGCTTCGGGTATTTTTCGAGGAATCTTTGCTACATTGGTTTTAATATTTTCCCAGCCGTATAAAATATTATTATCGTCAAATAATAGATAACGTGTGGATTCGCGATTGCGAACAGCTAATGTTGCTAAAGCGCCATTTGATTGATGAAAGCGATACATTTCCGATACATTTATATTGGTAAACACATCAGCATTACACACTAAAAAAGCTTCATTGTCATCAAAAAAATGTTGTGCTTTTAACAAGCCTCCACCAGTTTCTAAAATCAGGTCTGTTTCATCAGAAATTTCTATTCGAATACCAAAGTTGTTATGTTGTTGTAAGAATGCTTTTATCTGATCACCTAAGTAATGAATATTGACAATAATTTCATCAAAATTATGTTTGATAAGATGCTCAATCGTATGTTGTAACATTGGCTTATCGCCTACTTTTACTAAGGCTTTCGGGCAGCTGTCTGTCAAAGGCTTAAGTCTTGTTCCGAAACCTGCTGCGAATATCATTGCTTTCATACTAAATAAATTGACCTTGTAATTCTCTTTCGATATGTTTTATGTGTACAGTGATATTGTATTTTTCTTTGATGTATTTTGCTATTTGCTCAGCACAATACACACTGCGATGCTGTCCGCCTGTGCAACCAAAATTGATTTGCAAATGCTCGAAATCGCGTTCAATATAATTTTGAATATTGACATCGACTACTTTATAAATATTTTCTAAAAATACTTTGACTTTACTTTGTGATTCTAAGAATTCAATCACTGGCTTATCTTTTCCGGTCAATGCTTTGTAAGGCTCGTACCTACCTGGATTGTGCAAGCCTCTGCAATCAAAAACAAAGCCGCCGCCATTGCCTGATGCGTCTGAGGGAATGCCTCTTTTATAGGAAAAACTATTGATATCGATTTTCAAAGATGTTTGTGATGCATCTATTTTGTGCACGGTAAAAACATCTGAAACTATCAACTGTTGTAATACATTTGTTAGCTCAGGTAATTCAATTTTTAACTGTATGTTTTCTAAAAACCATTTTACATTTTCTAATGCTGGCTGTATGCTTTCTATAAAGTGACTTCGTTTTTCAATTAAACCACGGAAACCATAGGCACCTAAAACTTGCAACATGCGAATCAAAACGATGGCGTGATATCGTTCTTTAAAAGTTTCTTTATTGACATAAATTAATGCCGCTACTTTTTTAGTATAAAAATCGAATAGTTCCTCTCGAACTGCGTAAGGAATTTTTGCGCCAGCTTGCCATAATAAGGAAGCAGCATCATATTGCAAAGGTCCTTTTCTGCCACCTTGATAATCGATAAAATAAGGTTTGCCATCATGTATCATTACATTGCGCGATTGGCAATCGCGAAACATAAAATATTGATTGGTTTCTTCCAGCAAATAATTGCTTAGCGTATGAAAATCTTCATTGAGTTTTATTTCGCTAAAGTGCACACGTGCGACGCGAGCAAAATAGTATTTGAATGAATTCAAATCCCAAAACATTGAACTTCTATTAAATGCTTGAATCGGATAGCATGTTTCAAAGTTAAAATGCTCAGCACCTCTGATTTGCAAATAAGTAAGTTGCTGCAATACTTCTTTCAAATATGCAATTACATTGCTTGAAATTCCCTCTTGCTTAATAATTGAATATAAAGATATTTCGCCTAAGTCTTGCTGTAAGTAGTATTGCTTATCATCGCTGATGCAATATACTTCTGGAACAGCAATAAACTTTTGATGAAAATGTTTGGTGTGATGAATAAAGGTTTCATTTTCTCGCGTATCTTTTCCATACGTACCTATTGCTGCATGATTTTTTCCTTGCAAACGAAAATAAATTCTATCTGAACCTGCTTGTGGCAACTGTATAATTGTATCGCAATGTTCCTTAAAATATTGATGGAATAAAGTGCTCAGTATTTCTTCGTGCATACTGCAAATATAGTGATAAGTAACAAGTAATAAGTTCGCTATTACAATAAAAAAAATCACTCGATGTGAGTGATTTTTTATGAATGAAAATAAAAATTATTTTTTAAATAAATTCCCTAATAATCCTGCAACATCATCAATCACGCTACCGTCTTTATCTCTGTCTAATAATTGAGAAATAATGTCGTTTTGCTGTGGTGCTGTTTGTTGTTGTTGATTGCTAACGACATTCGTTAATAAGCCTGCCAAGCCGCCAATATCTAAGCCTTGTGATTGTGTTTGATTGCCTAATGTTTTCAGTACTAATGGCGCCAATATTTGTAGAATTTGTCCAGCTTGACCGCCACCAATTCCAGCATTTTGTGAAATGGCATTTTCTACATTGGGTTGCAAACCACCTAAAATGTGTTTTAATATAGAACTACCTTCACCACTACTCAGTGCGTTTTGTGCCATTCCTACTAAGTCTTCAACACCACCATTAGCGTGATCTTTTGTAATGGCATTAAATAAGGAAGCAGCACCTTCATTAGTAGATGCGTTTTTATTAAGCGCATTTAATAAAGTAGGCAATGCCAAGCCAACTGCACTTTGTGCCTGATTGGCATCAATGCCTAATTGACTGCTGATTAGTTGTGTGGCTTGCTGTCCTAGCGCGCCATTCATTAATTGTTGTAAGTCCATTTGTGTTATTTATTTTGTTAAAAATTGCTATTGAATTTTTACAATAATCTTGCCAAATTGATTGCCATCTTTCATTCTGTCGAATGCTGCAACGGCCTTATCAAATTCAAACACTTTATCAATGATAGGTATAATCTGGTATTCGTTGCATAAGGCAATCATATTTTTAAAGTCTGTATCGCTGCCCATTGTTGAGCCTAACAATTGCAGATGATTCCAAAAAATGGCACGCATATTTAGGTCTTTAGGCAAACCACGAGTAGCACCGTAAAACACAAACTTTCCTGTTGGTTTTAGTGTTGCAATAAGTTCATTCATGCCGTCACCACAAGCACTATCAATAATGACATCAAAACCGCCATTTGCTTTTGCCATGTTTTTTATAGCATCTTTCTCTGTGTAGTTGGCACCATCTTGAGCACCCAGTTTTTTACATTCATCAATCACTGCTTGTTTGCTTGAAGTAACGAAAACATTAGCACCTACCGCAATGGCAAATAAAAATGCAAATTGAGCCACGCCGCCGCCAACGCCAGAAATTAAAACATTCGTATGCTTTTGAACATTTCCTTTATTGAATAAAGCATTATAAGCAGTCATACCAGCCAATGGCAAGGCAGCAGCCTGTTCATCTAACAGATAGTTTGGTTTTTCACATAGTCTATCTATGTTGACTACTATATATTCTGCTAAGGTGCCCTGTGATGGCATTCCTAAAATCTGATATTCTTTTTGTTGGAAATGTAAATTATTTCCCCAATCAATATTTGGATTGATAACGACATTTTTTCCAATCCAATGATTGTTATTTTGTTCTGCAACTGCAATGACTTCGCCACAAGCATCAGAGCCTAAGATGGCTGGTAGTTGTATTTTGGCATATTGTCCATCGCGAATCCATTGGTCGCGATGATTAAGCGCAGCATAGTGTATTTTAACCAATGCCTGATTGCTTTGTGGCGTTGGTGTTATCACATTTTCTAGTTGGAAGGTGTCTGTTTTGAGAACGAGTGCATTCATAATTTATAATTAAATTTCAAAGCTACAATTTCTTAACATTAAATTCTCGGAAACTTTAAAACCTTTTATAGTTTCCTAAGTTTATACTACATAGATTTGCAGTTGAATATGGAAAAAACGATTGAATATAAGAATGTCAATGTCTCTACGAAGATAATAGAGAAAGCGCGGTATTTGTTCAACCAGATTGGTGTTCGAAATACCACAATGGACGACCTAGCGCGTGAGTTAGGTATTTCCAAAAAAACATTATACAAAGAGATAGATAACAAAGCAGATTTAGTAAGAATATGTGTGTTGTCTGATTTAAAGGCAATGGAAAATAAGATTAAAGACATTTCCGCAATGTATGATAATGCTATCGAAGAAATGTTGGTGATAAATGAAGAAATCATTGATGACATCAAAGTATATCATCCGTCTGTGTTACATGATTTGATGAAATTTTATCCAGAATGTTGTGAGATGATTGAAACACATAAATCTTCTTTTGCCCACCAAAGCATTGCCAACAATTTAGCAAAAGGAATCAAACAAGGATTTTACAGAGAAGACATACGTATTGAATTGGTTACTTTATTTCAAATTAATCTTAGCATGTTGCCACTTGAACAAAAGGTAATGCTGTATGACACTAAAGATATGTTTTTTGAAATATTGAAATTTTACATTCATGCAATAACAACACCAAAAGGAATTAAAGAATTTTACGAGTTAATAAACAAAAGAGACAAAAAATGAAACAATCGATTATTATAGTTTTACTAAGCACGCTATTCTTTACTAGCCACGCACAAACGACATACACGCTTTCACAGTGTATTGAATATGCATTAAAAAACCACAAGAGCATAAAAATGTCTGCTAATGATGTAGAAACAGCTTATGCCAGAAAACGCGAAGGTCAATCTGCCTATATGCCACAAGTGAACGCACAAGTAAAATGGGACGATAATTTAATTTTACAATCTAGTGTAATTCCGTCTTTATCACTTGGCTCATTTACAACGCCAGAGCAAGTAGTAAAATTTGGCAATCAATATAACACTTTAGCAGGCATACAACTAGATCAAATGTTGTTTAATTGGTCTTATATTCAAGGTATTAAAGCCATAAATCCAGGATATGATATTGCCAAAACAAAAAAGATGAAAACAGAAGAAGATGTTGTTTATAATACGATTGTTGCTTACTACAATATTTATCTAATAAATGAAAATGAAAAATTATTGAAACAAAACGAAGAACGCATAAACAAAACAATGCCGATTGTAAAATTGCAATACGAAAAAGGTGTAATTCGCAAAATAGATGTAGATAAAGTACAAGTAAATTATAACAACATTGTAACACAGCAACAAATACTGGCTGCCAATAAAGATATTGCTTTAAACAATTTGAAATACCAAATCGGTATGCCTTTAGATTCTAGCATTGCCATTGACACAAATCGAACAAACGAAATTGTAGATGCTGATAATTACGTGGATACTTCCAATATCAAGAATAAAATAGAAATGCAATTGATGCGTAAGAATATTTATTTGCAAGAAATTTTATTGGAGCGCACTAAAGCAGCCTATTATCCTCAGTTTAGTTTTTATGCTAAATATGGTGGATTAGCATTTGGCAATAAATTTTCTGAGTCGTTTACACGATGGTCTCAATTTGCCACTATTGGATTCAAATTAGACATTCCTGTGTTTGATGGTTTGCGTGCCGCGAGTGCAATAAAAATGGGCAAACTAAATATTGCTAATCTTAAAGAAGATATGGCTTTAAAAGAAGAAGGTTTGAAATTACAAATGTTGAATGCAAAAGCAAGTATGCAAAATTCTGAACAAAGCTTATTGTTAAATAAAGAGAATATTGCACTTGCAAAAAATGTATATGATGTAGCTACATTACAGTATCAAAAAGGTGTAATTTCTTATACAGAATGGATGAGCTCTGAATATGCTTATAAAGAAACTGAACAGAATTATTTAACTTCTTTAGTAAAATATTTACAAGCAAAAATAGAAGCAGACAAATCAAATAACAATCTAAATATCTATAAATAAAAATATCAACCAATAAAATCACTTATATGAAAAATAAAATAATAATCGGAATTATAGCAGTGTTATTAATCGGTGGCATGGTGTACAAATTAATGGCAAATAAAAAAATAATTGATAAAAATGCCATACTTATCGACCGTACTAATGTGCCAGTTTCGGTTACAACGTTTGAGGCAAGTTATTTTCCAATTAGCACAGACTACTCGCTACCTGCAGTATTAGATATCAATAAAAGTGGTATTATCACGGCTACACAACCTGGAAGATTGGCAAGTTTCAACATCGAAATTGGGCAGCACGTAAGCAAAGGACAATTGATTGGGAAAATCGACTCTAAGCAAAGAGAAATCGGCATCAAATCATCAGAAGCCACTATCAAAAAATTAGAAGATGACATCATTCGCACAAAAGATTTAATTGCTGGCGATGCTGCGCCGGCAACATCTATCAACGATTTGAATTACAATTTGGAAACTACAAAAATCCAGAAAGAAAATATGTTGCAACAAATTGCTGACAACAATATCTATGCTCCTATTAGTGGAACTATTGTACAAAAAAATGCCAATGCTGGTGAGTTTGCTAATCCTGGAACGCCATTAGCAAGCATCATGGATATTTCCATTTTAAAAGCAATCGTGTATGTTAGCGAAAACAATGTGTATGATTTAAAAGTTGGCCAAACCGCTCAAATCACCTCTTCGATTTTTCCTGATAAGATTACAAGAGGAATCATAAAATACATTGCACCTAAAGGCGACGAAAATCACAATTACAGAGTAGAAGTAGAGATACCAAACAGTGGTTATAAAGCAGGCACGTATGTGCAAGTAAAATTCAGCTTTAAAAAACCAGCAGATGCACTTCAAATACCAAAAAATGCATTGGTTGAAGGTATTAAAAATCCTTATGTATATATCGTAAATGGAAATACTGTTGCTGTACGCAAATTAGAGCTTGGTGAAGAAATTGGTCAAAATGTCGTAATCAGAAGTGGGCTTACTGCTGGTGAAAAAGTAGTGACTTCTGGCCAAATAAATTTAAGCGAGAAAAGTAAAATACAAATCGTAAATAATAAATAATTAAATGAATTCACGCAGAACACTTCAATTACTTTTCAATAAAGTCATGCGTATATCAGTAATTAAAAAATAAAACAGCAACAATGTCTATTACCGAAATTGCAATAAAACGTCCATTACTTATCAGTGTTATTTTTCTAACCTTGATTATTTTTGGATTCTTTGGCTATAGCTTACTAAACTATAATCTATTACCAAAATTTGAAGCACCCATTGTATCCATACAAACCGTATATAGAGGTGCTTCGTCAGAAGAAGTACAAAATAACGTAACTAAAAAAGTAGAAGATGCCGTTTCTTCTATCGAAGGCGTCGATGTAATTTCTTCCTCTTCGCAAGAGAACGTTTCTGTCGTTATCGTACAGCTTAAACAATCTATGAGCGCCAGCGCTGCACAATCTGATGTGGAGCGAAAAATCAATCAAATAAAAAGCGATTTGCCAGATAATGTGGACGACCCAATTATCAATAAATTCAGCTCGAGTGAAATTCCTGTATTGCGTTTATCGACTTTCGGAAAGGTAAATGAAACAGAGCTATATGATTTAGTCAAGCAAAAAATAAAACCTATTTTATCAAATGTAGAAGGCGTTGGCCAAGTGCGATTAATTGGTGGATCAGAGCGCGAGATAGAAGTAAAATTAGACAACGAAAAATTACAAGCCTACAATCTTTCTACAGCTCAAGTAACGCAGATGATAGCCATCGGTAACTTGTCTTATCCAGCAGGTAATATCGAAAGCAATGACAATCGTTTTACAATTCGCTTAGATGCTAAACTACACACAGTAGATGATTTACGAAATCTCATAATCAGAGAAAATAAAAATGGCAGTAAAATAAGATTGCAAGATGTTGCCAGCGTTACTGATGCAGTTGGCACACCATCAACCATAAATCGTATCAACGGTAGAGTTGGTTTAGGTCTAGAAATTTCTAAACAAACTGATGCCAATGCGGTAGAAGTAAGCCAGCATGTCAAAGCAAAATTAGATACGATTGTAAAACAATATGCCGACAAAGGATTTAGCTATGAAGTGGCTATAGACCAATCTACTTATACGATGGAAGCAGCGACAGCCGTTACACATGATTTATTTTTGGCAGTATTAATTGTGGCATTAGTAATGCTCGTATTCTTGCATAGCTTCAGAAGCTCTATGTTTGTTTTAGTTGCCTTGCCATCAGCCATGATTCCAACATTTATTCTCATGTATGTCATGGGTTTTTCGCTCAACCTAATGACCTTGTTGGCGCTATCATTAGTCGTAGGTATTTTGGTTGACGATAGTATTGTGGTATTAGAAAATATTTTCCGTCACATGGAGATGGGAAAAGATAGAGTAACAGCGGCTTTAGATGGTAGAAGTGAAATCGGCTTTACAGCATTAGCCATTACATTAGTGGACGTAGTAGTGTTCGTACCTTTAGCAATGGCTGGAGGTTTGATTGGAAATATCTTACGTGAATTCGCTTTGGTAGTCGTATTCTCTACCTTAATGAGTTTATTCGTCTCATTTACCTTAACACCCTTATTAGCATCACGTTGGGGAAAATTAGAAATCCTTAGCAAAGATTCACTTTGGGGTCGTTTAAACATTTGGATTGAAGCACAAATTACCAAAATGATTGAAGCATACGGAAGAATATTACAATGGGTTTTAAAACACAAAGTTACTTTATTCTTTATGGTCATTGGCTTGTTTGGTGGCATAGGCTATTTAGGTATGAATGGTTTTATTGGTAGTTCATTTGCAGGTAGTGGCGACAGAGGCGAATTTAATTTGATTCTAGAATTAGAACCTCAAGCAACACTACAACAAACAAACAAAGTAGTGCAAGAAGTCGAAGATATTATTCTAAGTTATCCAGAAGTAACAAAAGTATTTGCTAATGTAGGTGCCGTTACGACACAAATGGGTAGCTTTTTAGAAACTCCAAACAAAGCCGACATGACTGTTTCTTTAGTCAATAAATTAGATAGGACACGCTCTACAGAGGAATTAGGTGCTATTATTCGCGAACGCTTAGACAGTATTCCTGGTATAAAATTTTCTATCAAACCGGCAAGTATTACTGGTGGCAACCAACCACAGATTCAAATAGTAGTGATGGGCGCCGACTTAGATGAAGTTTGGAAATACGCAAATAAAGTACATGATATTATCAAAAAGACGCCTGGTACAGACTATGTCGATTACAGTACGAGCAAATCAAAAACTGAAATTGAAATCGAACTCGACAGAGAGAAAATAGCAAAAATGGGATTAAATATCCAAAACGTTGGCTATGCTGTTCAGTTGGCATTTAGAGGCAATGATCAATCTAAATTTAAAGACAAAGGCGAAGAATATGCTATCAATATCATGTATGATAAAGGCGACAAACAAAGCATTAGCAATATTGCTAATACTACTATTCAAACACCAACAGGTGCAATGATACGCCTTGGCGATATTGCCACAATACATGAAATACAAGGACAAGCCGTTTTAGAAAGATATGATCGCTTAAACTCTGTACAAATTCTATCATCTGCCGTAGGCAGACCAACAGGAACAGTTACCGCAGATATCAAAGAACAAATCGACAAAGCGGGTTTCCCTTCTAGCGTAAAAATAGAATACCTTGGTGAGCAAAAAAATCAAGGTGATTCTTTCGGCAGCTTAGGTATTGCTATGGGCTTAGGAATTTTGTTAGTGTATTTAATTATGGTCGCATTATATGAGAGTACCTTATATCCATTTGTGGTTTTATTCTCTATTCCTGTTGCTTTGATTGGAGCGGTGTTAGCCTTGGCGTTAACACAAGAAAGCTTAAGTATTTTCGGTATCATTGGCTTTATCATGCTCATGGGTTTGGTGGCGAAAAATGGTATTTTATTAGTGGACTTTACCAATCATTTAAAAGCACAAGGTTTGCCATTAAAAGAAGCATTAATAGAGGCTGGAAAAGAACGTTTGCGTCCAATCTTAATGACTACTGTTGCTATGATTTTTGGTATGCTTCCAATTGCATTATCAAATGGACCTGGTGCAGAATTTAAACGTTCTATGGCGTGGGTAATCATTGGAGGACTAAGCAGTTCTTTATTGCTAACATTAGTGGTCGTTCCTACTGTTTATTATATTTTTGATAGAATAAAGGAAAAAATCCAAGGAAAAAAATCCAAGAAAGCAGTTGTAGAAACAATTGCATAATTATCTAAAAAAGTTATTGAAAAGTGTCGCTATGTGCGACACTTTTTTTTATTTAGGTAAAATATCAATATCAAATACAAGTACTGCATTTGCTGGTATTTTGCCTACTGACTTATCGCCATACGCCAATCTACTTGGAATGAGCAAAATGCCTTTATCGCCATAATAAAAATTGCATATACCTTTATCTAATCCTTCTATTACTTGCTGCTTGCCTACCACAAAAGCAAGTGTTTGCTTTCGGCCATACGAATTATCAAATTCAAAATCTGTGGTCAACTTTCCAATATAATGCAACTGAACACTATCACCAATTTGCAACTGCGCTCCATTTCCGCGTATTTGTCGCACAAAATAGTTGCCTGCTGTATCTTTCAAAGCATCTAACATATTGTGCATACTTAAGTATTCTATCATCACCAAAGAATCTGCTTGTGCTTGTAGGAATTCTTTTTCTTGCTGTGCCTTTTCATAAGCATCTTTGGTAGAAAAATCAATGAGTTGTAAACGAAAAGTATAATGCTTTTTTTTGCTTCCATTACTATCCAACAAATGACA
>JADKZZ010000081.1 GCA_020848475.1 Chitinophagales bacterium
CTTATAATGGCGAAGTAGATGCTGTCGGAGGCGTTGTCATGATGTTAAAAGGTGAAAACAGCAATGAAGTAGTACAACGCATAAAAGAAAAAATGATGGTGATACAAAAAGCATTGCCAGCAGATGTTATCATTGAAGCCTATTTAGACAGAACAGATTTAATCAAAAGAACTATTGCCACTGTCGAAAAAAACTTAATAGAAGGTGCACTAATCGTCATCTTTGTATTGGTTTTATTTTTAGGCAATTTACGCGCTGGTTTAATCGTAGCTTCAGCTATTCCTCTATCAATGTTATTTGCACTAAGTTTAATGAAACTTTTTGGCATTAGCGCTAATCTAATGAGTTTAGGCGCAATCGATTTTGGATTAATTGTAGATGGTGCAGTGATAATAGTAGAAGCAACATTACATCATTTAGGATTGCGACAGTCTATGCGAAAACTTACAGCTACAGAAATGGATGAAGAAGTTTATGTATCAGCATCTAAAATAAGAAGCAGTGCGGCATTTGGTGAAATCATTATTATGATGGTGTATATTCCAATTCTTTCCTTGGTAGGAATTGAAGGAAAAATGTTTAAACCAATGGCAATTACAGTGGGTTTCGCCATTTTAGGTGCTTTGATTTTATCGCTTACATACATACCAATGATGTGTGCATTATTCTTGCCAAAACAAGCGATGCCACAACATACATTTTCCGACAAGATGATGGCATTTTTTCATAAACTTTACCTTCCATTATTACAAAAAGCAATTCGATTTAAGTATCTCTTAATTGGATGTACAACGACACTATTTTTTATCTCGCTATTTTTATTTAGCAGAATGGGTGGTGAATTTATTCCAACATTGCAAGAAGGAGATTTTGCCTTTCATTGTATGTTGCCACAAGGAACATCGCTTAGTCAAAGCTTAGAAACGTCTATGCAAGCTTCTCGTATTATTAAACAATTTGATGAAGTAAAAATGGTAATTGGAAAAACGGGTACAGCAGAAGTGCCAACAGATCCAATGCCTCCAGAAGTTACAGACATGATTATTATTCTGAAACCACAAAGTGAATGGAAACAGGAGAAGTCATATGATGAACTCGCTGATGAGATATATGAAAAATTAGATGCTATTCCAGGAGTGTTTTTTGAAAAAAGTCAACCAATACAAATGCGATTTAATGAACTTATGACAGGCATCAGACAAGATGTTGCCGTAAAAGTATTTGGCGAAAATATGGATACACTTTTGGCTTATGCAAATAAGGTTGGAAGTGTCATACAGACGGTTGAAGGTACTACCGCACCAATGGTTGAGCGTGTGGAAGGATTACCACAAATTAATATCGAATATGACAGAATGCGATTGGCTAATTATGGATTGTCTGTAGAAGAAGTAAACGATATTGTAAGTACAGCATTTGCGGGAAAATCAACAGGTGTCGTTTACGAGAATGAACGTAAATTTGACTTAGTAGTGCGCTTAGATTCGACATTTCGCAATTCTATAGAAGATGTAAGTAGCTTGTTTATTCCAACATCACAAGGAAATCAAATTCCACTTTCACAAGTAGCAAATATTTCTTACAAATTAGGTGCAGCACAGATTAGCCGCGAAGATGGAAAACGAAGAGTAGTTGTGGGGTTTAATGTCGATGGAAGAGATGTGCAAAGTGTGGTTAAAGAAATTCAAGAGAAATTATATAATAAATTCCATTTGCCAACAGGATATTATCTTACATTTGGTGGCACTTTTGAAAATTTACAACAAGCCACGAACCGTTTGTTAATCGCTGTTCCTGCTTCTTTGTTCTTAGTTTTTGTGTTGTTGTTTTTTACCTTCAATTCAATAAAACAAGCCTTGCTAATTTTTACTGCTATTCCAATGAGTGCAATTGGTGGTGTATTTGCGTTACTCATTCGAGATATGCCATTTAGCATTTCTGCTGGTATTGGCTTTATAGCATTATTTGGCGTTGCTGTACTTAATGGAATTGTATTGATAAGCACCTTTAATCAATTGGAAAAATCAGGTGATAATGATGTGATACATCGCATATTAGAAGGTACAAAAATCCGACTTCGTCCTGTGTTAATGACAGCAACAGTAGCCTCTTTAGGTTTTTTGCCAATGGCATTAAGCAATAGTTCAGGCGCTGAGGTGCAAAAACCTTTAGCCACCGTTGTTATTGGTGGTTTGATATCAGCAACTTTCTTAACTTTATTTGTTCTACCATTGTTATATATAATTGTAAATGGAAAATTTTCTAAAATAAATTTAAATATGAAAACAGTAGTAAGTTCGCTTGTGTTGATGCTATTGAGTGCACACATATCACATGCACAAACCAAAGTAATGACAGTAGATGAAATTACAGCAATGGCAATTCAAAATAGTTACAAATTGAAAGCCGAAGATTTGAATATTCAGTCAGCAAATAGCTTGATAAGAAGTGCTAATGAAATGCCAAAATTGAATGTGAATGTGCAGTTTGGTCAATATAGCAGTATTAAATTTGACAATGCATTTAGTATCACTCAAACTATTCCATTTCCCACATTATTTGCTGCCAAAAGAAATGCCATAAAAGCAGCAGTATCTTCAAAAGAATTAGATAAAAAGATTGCAAAAAATGAAATTGTGCTGAAAGTACAATCCTATTTTTACCAATTGTTATATTTAGAAAATTACAACCAAAAACTACAATATTTAGATAGTCTATATCAAGATTTTGTTTCTACTTCTTCATTAAGATATAAAAGTGGTGAAACTAAACAGCTTGAAAAAACCACTGCGGAAGCTAAACGAAATGAAATCATGTTGCAATTGTCGCAAAACGAATTTGAGATTGCTATTTGCTATAAAACGCTCAAATTATATATGGATAATAATGATTCATTTGCCATTCACCGCGACGCAATGTACACGCCAATTATTGTGTCTGCATTAGCAAATACAGTACAAATGGAACAACATCCTACAATACAAAAACTTCAACAAGAAGCAATCGTTGTAGAACAAAATAGAAAAATTGAAAAAGCTAATGGATTGCCTGATTTTACACTAAGTTACGCTAATCAATCTCTGATTGGTTTTCAGAATATAAACAATCAAGATGTGTTTTTTAATGCAGCCAAACGCTTTCATTATGGTGCTGTTGGTATAGATGTTCCTTTGACGTATGGCGCTACGAAATCAAAAATGAAATCATTAGAAATTCAAAAACAAGTATTGCAAGCAACAGCACAATTTGAACGAAGAGAATTAGAAGTACAATTACTCAATGCGCAACAACAATACTTTCAATATTTATCACAATATAGATTCTATATTGATAACGCATTACCGTCTGCACAAGAAATCATAAAAGCAGCGAAATTAGGTTATACTTCTGGTGAAGTGAATTATATAGAATTTCTTTTAGCATTAGAAAATAAAACAGAAGTGGAGTTAAAATGCATGCAAACCATACAGCAAATTAACCAAATCGCACTTAACATCAATTATTTAACAAGTAAATAAATCACATGAAGTTTATCATAAAATCAAATACTATACATTGCCTTTTTTTTGTTCTATTTTTTTCACTCATATCGTGTAATACACATCACGCAGAAGATGGTCATACACATGCAAATTCTGCATCATCACAAGGTGAAAACAATAATGTAAATGCAAACTCGATTGAAACGGAACCAACTATTACTGCATTGACAGATGAGCAAATAAATTCTGTCGGTATTATATTTGGCAAAGTAGAACAAAAACAATTAACAGCAACGCTAAAAGCAAATGGTGCATTACGTGTACCTAATAATAACAAAGCGAATGCAACCTCTTTGTATGGTGGCGTAATAAAATCAATCCATGTGCAAGTTGGTAGTTTCGTAAAGAGCGGTCAAGTTATTGCCACAATTGTCAATCCTCAGTTCATTCAATTGCAAGAAGAATATCTAACTGTCAGTAGCAAGATACAGTATGCTGAACAAGAATTAAGTCGCCAAAAATTATTAAATGATGGCAATGCAGGAGCACTAAAAA
>JADKZZ010000082.1 GCA_020848475.1 Chitinophagales bacterium
CGATGCTGATACATGATATTTATGCCTTGTTGTGGTCTGTTGTTTTGCTCTATTTTGCCGACAACGAATCTGGACATAAGTGGCTAAACAATAAAGTTGTTTCTTATCTTGGTTCTATAACGTATGGCGTGTATATGTATCATGTTTTTGTCATCATCGTGTTGTTGTATTTTGCACAACAATTAAATATCACACACGATTTTTGGCTGTTTAATATCTTCTTATACGTACTGTCGCCACTACTAACTTTTGTAGTATCACACTATTCCTATAAATATTTTGAAAACTGGTTTTTCCGATTTAAGTAATGTATAATATCTTTTAAATGAACAATGACAATATAAAAAAATACGCTTTATTGCTGATAAGTATTTTCTCATTTTTCTTAGGTGTACTTATTTTTTTTCAAGTGTATATCGACGATGCATTTATTTTTTTTAAGTATGGATATAATTTAGTTAATCATGGCATTTGGAGTTGGAGTGTTGAGGGCAAGCCAGCGGAAGCGTACACGAGTTTTATATATGCAGTATTATCCATTTTTCCAGCATTGTTGCATGTGCCACCACATATTTTTATTAAAGTTGTAGGCTTACTTTTTTTACTAGCATTGTTGTTTAGAGTGTATAGTAAAATCAGCAATAAAAAATGGGCTTTAATAGCGATGTTTGTCATTACTACAAATTGGCAATTATATACACATGCATTTTCAGGTTTAGAAACGGTGCTTTGGTTGTGGCTGCTGTTGGAGTCATTTTTCCTTATTGAAAAAGAGGAATTGACGGTAAAAAATCAAATGTTGCTTTGGTCGATTTGTTTGCTAATGACACTCACGCGACCAGAAGGTGCTATCTATGGTTTTTTCTTTTTTGTATATCTTGTTTTTTATAAAAAACAAAAATTACATTTTGGCGTATTAGCGATGCTTATTTTTATAGGTATTCTTTATTTTGCAGCTCGTTTTGCCTACTTTGGATTGCCGTTTCCATTGCCTTTTTATCATAAATTAATGGACAGTCGATTCGCGAAATTAGCTTGGATTTTTAATATCTATACATCTTGGTATTATATCATCTGTGCCACTTTAGTTTTATATTTTTTCAGAAAACACAAAGTGATATATTTTATAGGCATAATTACTTTTTTAATTTTCATTGGCTTGTATTTACGTGCATTTTTAGTGATGAATTTTGCAGATAGATTTCCATTTCAACTCTTTTGGCCATTCATTTTATTTGCACTTATTAAGCTGGAGAAATCGACTTATGTAGATAAAGTGAAGATAGTATTGATTGCATGTTTTTTAAACATGATTATTTTTTCAAAAGGCTTATACGATGAGAATTTGATTGAATTAGCATCGATTACGAATAATGCTGGTGCTGCTTTTTTCTTGCCTCGTTCACATTATATTTTGGCTAAAAATATCAATAAAATTAAAGATGTAGAACGAAAGAAATTGAAAGTATTATTTGGCGATGCAGGTATGTTTCCTTACTATGTAAAAGCACAATGCTATGATTATAATGGCTTGGTTGATGCAGAGATTGCTATTAATAAATTAGATAAAAAATATTTCTATAGTAAACAGGCAGACATTGTTTTGATAGGCACACCTAATGAAAATAAAATCGGTTTAAAACAAGATTTATCTAATTGTAAAACTATTTATGAATATGCCGAAAGCGACTCAACTTATAAATATGTTGGCAAAGTAATCAGTAAGGTAAATGGCTATTACGTGCATATTTATTTTAATACCAAATCAAGCTATGCAAAAGATGTAGAAACTGCTTTAAATAATGCAGTCACCGAGTCTGCAAATGCGCAATTTAGAATAAAGCGTTTCTTGAAATTGAAATATTTAGATTTAGAAAACATCTAAAAGCAATTTATTATTTGCATAATTCTGGCTTATTGCAGATTCCTTTTTTTGCTGTAAAAATCTTTTTACCTTTTATAGGATTTCCACTAATGATGCCATACGTAAAATCATTCATGATGTCTATTAATTCGTTATATCCAATTGATGACATACTGTGCGAACCATTACAAATTACACTTAGAGAAACATTGTCATTATTGAGTTTAGCAGCTTCATAGATAGCAGCGCCACCATATACAATCGGAAATGTTTTGCGCTCTTTACAACGAAACGGATTGCCTGCATACATATCTATCAATTCATCACAAGTGCCATGAATTAGATGCATTGGTGTATTTATTTTTTTGCCTACAATTACATTAGGATCAGCCACTGCACCAGCTAAAGCGATTACACCTGCGACTGTAGCATCGTAATTCATATTGTCGTTCATAGGGTCTAAAGAACCACCAACTTGTTCTAATACATTTTTAGGTGCATTTTCAGTAGTTTGCACGGCCAAACCAATAGTAGCAAGTGCTCCAGCGCTATGGCCACTTACAAAAATCTTATTTTTATCGATGCCAAACTTGTCAGCATTTGCTTTTAAATACCTAATGGCAGAACGCACGTCTTGTACGCCACGCATATACGCAGGATACATGCCTGTCTCGAAATCTCCAACACATTGACCCGCCAACAATGCATTTTTATAACCAATTCTATAGTCTGGCAATGCGACTACATATCCTTTTTGTGCAAATCCTTTTCCAATTTCTTGCGTGCAATCATCAAACTTTCCAGCAAAACCACCTCCAAATAAAAATATTATACAGGGTCGTTTTTTTTCCGCATCATTTCTCGGCGTAATCACATCGATAATCAAATCTTTTTTAGTGTTGTCCCACATGGGCGCATCGTGTTTGTAATAAAAAGTATGGATATCAAAATCATTAAATATATAATCTTTATATCGAACGCCCCAAGGGTTGGGTGTAGTGACTAGCATGTCGCCAGAATTAGCATATCCATCAGGCAGTATTCTGTCTTTATTTGGTGGAAACGCTAATGTATAAGCACGCTTAGGCGCAGTGCCTGCATTGAGCGATGATGCCGTTTGTTGCTGATGAGATTTTTGTAGATTTTGTAATACAGCATCACAACTTGATAAAATAGGCAATAGCGTGATAAGCCACACTAAGCGCAATTTATTACATGTCATACAAATGATTTGCCTAAAAATACCTAAAAATTATGCCAAATCTAAATTGTTTCTGTGACTTCTTTTTCTTCAGGTGTTAAGAATGTTTCACTTCTGTAGTATAAGTAACCTAAAAAAACACTTAGCGCACCTAGAATATGCCATAAGGCATGGCCTTGAAAAATACTAGTAGGCGAGCAAAGTTTGTCGGTAATATCTAATATCCAGACGGAAGCGGCAATTAGTATAGAAACTAATGATGCTTTCATTAAACTTACCATCGAAACTGAATTTCTCATTTTAGCGATGAGTAAAAAGTTGACTGTGAAAAATGAAATAGTTAATGCTGGAAACAAAATATTGATAGGCAATTTCCAAAGGAAAAAGAAAAATAAAAGTTGAACTACGATGGCACATATCATGAAAAAAGTATTTGAAACATAAATTTTTCCTCTGAACTTTATTTGTGGAAATAATTTAAATAATACATAAGCTATGAATGAAACCAAAATGAAATACATGCCTGTTTGATCGAGTTTTTGGAAAAAATAGGTGAGTGTTGCATGGTATAAAAAGCTGCCTAATCCAAGATATAACACTGAAAATCCAATTAAATAAGTAAATCCAGGAAACTTTGCCAATACATTATTTACCTGTTTGCGATGTTCATATTTATGATCATTTTTGGCGATACTCAAAAATATTAAACCTACGATGATGTAACCTAAATTTGACCAAGTATTACTTGGTTGTACTATCAGCTGATCGAATCTGTTCATCTCACAAAAATGTGTAGCATTGCCTAATGCTTGTCGCCAGCTTGCCCAAGGGTCAACATATTGGTTGAGTTTGTATAAAATAAATAAACCTGCGGCAATAATAATAGTACCAAAAAATGGTTGTGTAAATACACGCTTTTTGTGGTTAAATAAATTGAAGTCTTCTTTGAATTTGTCGAAATCTAAAATAGGCATCTTGAATTGGAAATTTTTATTGAAAATAATAAATCTAATGCTGTAATTACCAGATATAAATGTTAAAGAAGTGGTAAATTATTTGAAGAACTGAATGCCAGTCACATCTGTTACTTCGTAACCACTGCTGGTGAAAAATGCTGCATCTGGTTTCCCAATTTTAATATCCGTCATTTTCATGTTAACAGTGCTTCCATCTTTTGCAGTATAGGTAGATTGTAAAGCACAGGCATTGATGTTGGCACAGTCCGTATTTATTGGCGATTTCTTTCCTTTCATACCTTTTGTGAAAAAGGAAATGGCTTCTGCTGTATTAATACGTAAATCCTTGCTAATCCACGCAACACAAGTAGCACCGTCGCTATAATTAATTATCCATTTAGTACAATTATATCCATCAATAATTTTTGTCTCATTGGTTTTTTGAATTGTGTTTGTTATTTTTTGTTCTGTGGTATTATTGTTTTGTGTTAAAGATGGAATTTTCATCATCATACCATTTTTTTTATTTTTCTTGACATCAAAAAAATACATCGTCATCGTGTTGTCATTCATGTTAAAAACGGTGCGTACGTTCATGTTTTTATCAGCAGAAAACGTTGGAATACTTGCCATTTGTACGCCTTCAAATGCAGATTTTATTTCACCACTTTGCATTTTTCCATTGGTTTCTTTGACTGTAAATTTCATTGTGTAGCTTCCTGTAAATGCAAATGACTTTGTTGTATTTGACTTCGATGTTGTAACAACTTTATTTTTCGAACTTGAATTAGTGTGTGCAATTGCCGATGAAGCCAGTAAAATTGAAATGATGTAAAATAAGATGCGTTTAGTGTTCATGCTTTTTATTATAAGCTGAAAATAATAAAAATAATCCTAAAATGATGATGTCAAAATTATAAATCCTCATTAGTAGATAAGTGGAAATGGTAAAACAAAGTAAAAGTATAAACAAAATAATGTCTATTTTTTTAGTAAAAAATCCAATGATAAAAAATGCTTGAACGATTACTAATGCAGTGTATGAAATGCCAGCAATTATTGGATATTTGATGAGAATTGATGCTATTTGATAGCTGATATTAGTTGGCTGGTTTATAGCAACATCGATGTGTTGATTAATGAGTGTTGTGGCAAATAAATTTGGCTGCAATGCCATTCCATTATACATCTTGAAAAATGCAGATGCTACCATAATATATAGCAGAAAAAATCGTGAAAACTCAAATGTCAAGTAGAAATTTCTTTCTTTGCTACAACAAAACGGTAGAAATGCCATGAAAATAGCTGCCATACTTTTGGTGTGTGAGCAGGCATAACTTTCTAATGTTATGCGATGTGTGATATAGATTATTATAAATACAATGCAAACGACAGGTTTTTTTGTTGCCATAAAAAAACATGCAATTGCAAAAACAACTAAGCTAATATCGAGCAGTAAACTTGCCCAATATTGTTGAATGATATACTGCGGAAATCCAATGATATGGCTTAACCAAAATGCATTGTCAGCTCCAGGTGATTGCAATGGCTGAGCGAAGATGTTAGTTAAAAAAGCACTGCTGTGCCATCGGAATAGCAATAACAAAATATAGTATGCAAATACGACTTTCGCAAATGTAACTTTATCATGTATTGATATACGTTGTAAATATTTCATTTATTTATTTTTAGCAACAATTCGCTGCGCTGCAAGTCTTTTATTTTTCCATTTTGATACTGATAATACATTTTTCTCACTTCTACTTGTTTGATATTTTTATGTGTTATTTTTTCTACATATCGTATCAACCATCTTGGATAATCCCTTACAGCTGCTTCGCTGTTTTGTATCTGATGCGCAATATAATTTTGCATATTCAGTGGCAAATATTTTGTTCTTTTTTTTACGCTTGTTTCTATTGGATCTTTATAATTATTAGATTGTATGCTGTAGTACATATTAAATGTATGCAGCAATGTTGACTCTTCCCAAATTGGAATACTTGTTATGTCAAGTTGTTTGCCATCAACATAAAATGCTGTTTGCGTTATGGTATCTGGTTTTGTTTCAATTCTTGAATACATGTCCCAAACGAACCAAGGAAAAGAATGGATTTGTTTTTTATTGAAATAAAACTGAAAAAATATAAAAATACATACGAAGGAAAACAAGATTTTATTTTGTTGGAATAATCGAATGATATACCATTTTGAATAGCTCATCAGAATACTGCTTTAAAATAATGGTAACACATAAACAATACCAATATTATTTTTATGCCACTCGTTAATAAAAATCCAATAAATGAGCCAATGCCTGATTTTACTGCTATACTGAGCGATTGCCCATCCACAATTTCGCCGATGATGGCGCCAAGAAATGGGCAAAGTATAATTGATATTCCACCAAAAGGAGAGAAGATAATACCGATAACGATGCCAATAAAACAACCACGAATTCCCGCTTTTGTGCCACCAAATTTCTTAGTACTCCATACCGGAATAAAATTATCTATGATTAAAATAAATACAGTAATGATTGCATAAACAATCAGCAACCAATTTGGTAAATCCTGCGTTTTATTTAAACTTATTGCAGCAATTAGTAGTGCAATATAGGCAATTGGTGGGCCAGGCAAGGGTGGCAACACACAACTCACCAATCCGATGACTAAGAGTATAATGCCTATGCTTATTAATATTGCAGCCTCCAATGTGTTTTAATTTGATTGTGTTAATGCTTGTAAGGTCACACCTTCGACTTGTATAGTGTATCCATTTTGTTTTGCCATATAAAATAGCAAATCAAACACATCATTTTTTTGTTCTTCAGCTTGTCGAATCAATTCTGTAGATAGAGCTTTTTCTTTTATTTTTTGCTTAGCGATGTTGTTGAGCTTAGTTAGTTCCGCTTCACTAAAACTGGTAAACCAGCCTGTACTTAAATTTTCAAATGAAATGTCTGTGTCTATAGATACAATTTCTGGTTTTGGCATCTGTTGTATCTTAATTATTTTCATTTTTTCATCAGTACTGATTTTCATATTTTCTAAATTATAGCCGACAGATACTTTAGCCTTTACTTTTAATATTGCATCTTTCCGAAATCCAGGAAAATCGACGTATTCAAAGTCATTATAGCGCAATAACTCAGCATAATTTCCTTCTACAGTCACCAATTTCATTACCTTTTGAATTTTTTGAATAACAATAGTGCTATCAACTGTAGAATTATCTTTTTTAGTAAAAAGTGTTTTAGAAAGCAAAACGATACTTAATACAGAAACAATAAAAATCAATAAAGCGATCAGTATATTTTTCGAAGTAGAAGACATACTCAAACATAAGTAAAAATTTGCAATCTTGTATTTTTTGGAGCTGTGTTGAGGTGGGCTGTTTTTGAAAATAAATTTTTATTATTACAAAATGCATTAGCCAAGTTTCGTGCCCTCACGTACCACATTGCCATCATGCAATGCTCATTTTTATGTATATTTGTGACATGAGCAGACCAGTAATCTTAGTAACCA
Organism: Chitinophagales bacterium; assembly: GCA_020848475.1. Classification (GTDB taxonomy): domain Bacteria; phylum Bacteroidota; class Bacteroidia; order Chitinophagales; family JADIYW01; genus JADJSS01. The sequence goes on from JADKZZ010000082.1 coordinate 7,552, forward strand.
ATGACGATGGCATCATATCGCCAGGTATTCGCGCCTTAGTAGAAGTAATGACAAAATTTGGCGATGTAACAGTGGTTGCACCTGATAGTCCACAATCTGGCATGGGTCATGCTATCACCATACATGATCCTTTGCGTTTGCAAAAAGTAGATGTGTTTAACGACTTGCAGGTTCCGGCTTACCAATGTTCTGGAACGCCTGTAGATTGCGTCAAAATTGCCATTGATAAAATTTTGCGTAGAAAACCAGACTTATGTGTGTCGGGTATTAACCACGGTTCAAATGCGTCGATAAATGTTATCTATTCAGGCACCATGTCGGCAGCTATGGAAGCAGCAATTGATGGCATTCCTGCTATAGGTTTTTCTTTGTTAGATTTTGCCTTCGATGCCGATTTCTCTGCGGCGCAAGTGTATGTTGAACGTATCGTGCGCAATATGATGAACACGGGATTGACGCGTGATGCTTTGCTAAACGTCAATTTTCCAAAATTGCCTTTGACAGAAATTAAAGGCATGAAAATATGCAGACAGGCCAATGCAAAATGGGAAGAAGAATTTGACGAACGCAGAGATCCAAGTGGTAAAAATTATTACTGGCTCACCGGTAAATTTGTAAACCACGATCAAGGCGAAGACACAGATGCATGGGCATTAGAAAATGGATATGTTTCTATCGTTCCGGTACAGTTCGATTTAACACATCATCATGCAATTTCTTTTTTAAATCAAAATTGGAATTTGCAAGATTAATTTGAATAGAATATAATTGTAAATTGGCTATTCTTCTTCTATATCCAAATTTTCATTTCCATTGACAAACAAATCAAAAAGCTCTTTTAGTTGGTGTGCTTTATCCGCATTTCCATTTTGGTCATAGCAAGACAGCTGGTTATAAATAAGTGTTTTTATTATTTCCAAATTATTGCAAGGTGAATAGTATTTAGCATTCGATTTTACTTTCATCTGCTCTAAGTAATGCGTTATTTCGCTTCTCGAAAAAGCAATTCCTTTATTTAGTGGATTGATATAAAACATCACCATATTTTCGGCGTCATTGTTATCCAGCTCCTCTTTTTTAAGATGCTTGCGTGTATAAGCCATGATGAAATGATAAGGCAAGTTAATGCCATAAATTGGCAAATCATTTTTTTGAGCCAAGATGAGATATAAGATACTTAAGCTAAGTGAGTTTCCCTTTTTGGAGTCGAGCAAGTTGTTGATATAACCTAATTCCGGATCGTATTGCTGTGTTTGCAAACCAAAAAATCCGTGAAGCTGAAAGAAGACATGATTGAGCACATGGGCTTCTTCCAAAGGTGATAATGCAGGATTTAATTCTATCCAAATGTTTTTAGAAATAGACTCAATTTTTTGTTTTATTTTAAATTCGTCTAAATCAGCATATTGAAATTTGGCTATCAATAAAGCGCCTTCCAGCAAATCTACACCACCATTATTTATCCATTTTATTAGTCTGTCTTTGACATTAGAAAATTGAATTCTATTAATCAAGTCTTCTAATCTGTTTTGGATAATTTGGTTTTCTGAAGTTTCCCATGCCGATTCTAACAGTGGAATTCCTTCTACTCCTAGAGAAATAATTTTGTCGCTTACATGTGCAAACACTTCGTTATCATTGTCGTCTAACAAAGTAATAAGTGCTTTAAATTCTTTATCACTAAGTTGGTTCATACGTAGTTTCTTACTACTAATTTATAATTTTTTAGGAAAACAATTTTATTGTTTATCCACACAGGTGAGCTTACTTCTTTTTTGTGCTGGTTTTTTTTGTACTTGCTTTAGTGGTAGTAGTTTTTTTAGAAGTTGCTTTTTTAGCAGTAGCTTTTGCAAAGGCATTAGGAACTTGCGCTTCTATCATGGATTTTACTTCTTCCAATGTCAGCAATGCTGCTTCTTCCGCAGTGTATTTTTTACCGCTTAGTTTCAACATTTTTTTGTTGAATTTTATAAACGGACCCCAGCGGCCATTTTCTACAGATATTTTTTCTTCAGGGAAATTGAGTATAAAACGATTGGCTTCTTTTTCAATTTTTTTCTCAATCAAATCTGCACATTCTACTTCATTGATGGTGTCAAATTTATAGCGCACTGGAATATTGATATACAAGCCGTCCCATTTAATAAATGGACCAAATCTGCCTTTCCCTTTTGTAATAGGCTTACCTTGATAATGTGCAATCGGTGCGTCTTCTACTTGCTTAGATTTTATTACTTCGATGGCTCTTTCTAATGTCACTTCTGTTGGTTCTTCGCCTTTTGGAAGTGAAATAAATGCTTCGCCAAATTTTACATAAGGACCGAAACGACCAATGTTTACGGCTATTTCCTGACCTTCATACGTGCCTAATACCAATGGTAATTTAAACAATTCCATAGCTTCATCGAGCGAAATGGTTTCAATACTTTGCGTCGATTTTAATTTAGCATAGCGCGGCTTTTCTTCATCATCAGCATTGCCGATTTGTATCATTGGGCCATATCTTCCGAGTTTTGCCACTACAGTTTTGCCACTTTCTTTATCAATGCCTAATTCACGTTCGCCAGTTACGAATGCAGTATCTTCTGAAGCTTGTATTTCTTTGTGAAATGGACCATAAAATTGCTTAAGTATTTTCGACCATTGCTTGTTGCCTTCTGCTATTTCATCAAAATCTTTTTCCATTTCTGCGGTAAACGAATAATCCATTACACGCGAAAAATTTTCCATTAAATAATCAGTTACTAATAAACCAATATCAGTAGGAATCAGTTTGCCTTTTAAGGAACCAGTACTTTCTGTATGGCTAGTTTTTTTTATTTCGTGTTTGTTGTTTAATTCTAATTTTTGATATTCACGTGGTTTGCCTTCTGCTTCTCCTTTTACGACATATTCTCTATTTTGAATTGTCGAAATCGTAGGCGCATAGGTCGATGGTCTGCCAATGCCTAATTCTTCTAGTTTTTTAATTAAACTTGCCTCTGTAAATCGTGCAGGAGCTTGTGTAAAACGTTGTCGTGCTTCAATATTTTTGTATTGCAGATTTTGACCAACAGACAATGGAGGCAAGATGCCACTTTCTTCCGTGTCTTCATCATCTGTGCCTTCTAAATATACTTTTAAAAAGCCTTCAAATTTTAATACTTCACCTTCTGCAATAAATTGTTCTTTACGTGTTGAAATATCAATTTTTGCCACTGTTTTTTCTAGACGTGCATTGCTCATTTGCGATGCGATAGTGCGTTTCCAAATTAAATCATATAAACGCTCTTCATCTCTGTTTATACCTTCGTTTGTATTTTCAATATAAGTAGGCCTTATTGCTTCGTGCGCTTCTTGTGCATTGCTATGCTTTGATGCGTACTGTTTTCTGTTAGAATATTCTTTTCCGTATTCTTTAGTGATATAAGATTGTATGCTGTTTAATGCCAAATCAGAAAGATTAGGTGAGTCCGTTCTCATATAAGTAATCTTTCCACTTTCATATAGCTTTTGCGCAACAGACATTGTGCGTGAAACAGAAAATCCTAATTTTCTAGAGGCTTCTTGTTGTAGTGTCGAAGTTGTAAAAGGTGCTGCCGGACTTTTTTGCGTTGGCTTTACTTGTATATCTGCAACCTTAAAAAGTGCATTTTTTACCTCTTCTAAAAACTGTTGTGCTTCCTTTTCGTCTTTCAATTTCTCGGAAAGCTCTGCCTTGAAAAGCTTATTTTCTGAAAGGAAATAGGCAACTACTTTATAGAAACTCGCAGAATTAAAGTTGTTGATTTCGCGCTCGCGTTCTACCACTAATCGCACCGCTACAGATTGTACACGGCCTGCCGACAAGGTGCGTCTGCCTAATTTTTTCCAAAGAACTGGCGACAGCTCAAAGCCAACTACTCTGTCTAAGACACGTCGAGCTTGTTGTGCATAGAATAAATTTTGGTCGAGTTTGCGTGGATTGGCTACTGCATTTTTTATGGCAGGTGCTGTAATTTCATTAAAAACAATTCGCTTTGTTTTGTTTTTATCTAAATCTAAAACTTCACATAAGTGCCAAGAAATAGCTTCACCTTCGCGGTCCTCATCCGTTGCTAGCCATACTTCCGCATTTTTTGCTAATTTTTGTAACTCTCTTACGACTTGCTCCTTGTCTTCAGATATTATATAGGTAGGCTCAAAGTTGTTGTTGACATCAATGCCCATTTCTTTTTTTGCTAAATCGCGAATATGACCATAACAAGATTTTACCATAAAATCTTTTCCTAAGATTTTTTCTATGGTTTTCGCCTTTGCAGGTGACTCTACGATTAATAAATTTTTCGCCATTTCATATATTTAAGTATCAGCAAAGTAAAAGTAGTGATATGCATTTATTTTTTGCTAAAAAGTATTACTATATATATAGTATAAACAATTTTTCTATTCCACTATTTTTACTAAAACCGAATTTTGGCACAAATAAAGCTAAATTTTCCATTTTGTTCACTATATCTTATTTAAAAATCAAATTCTTTTTGCCTTTAATTAGCTATTTTTGAAAAAAAATATACTTATGAATGCCTTGCTTTCCATTTCTCCTATTGATGGAAGATACCGTACAAAAGTTGAGAATTTGGAAAATTATTTCTCAGAATTTGCTTTAATAAAATATAGAATTCAAGTAGAGATAGAATATTTTATCGTATTAGCTGACGAATTAGATGAAATTGGTAAGTTGTCAGAAGGTCAGATTGTTGCGCTAAGAAACTTGTATCAAAACTTTAATATTGAACATGCTTTACGTGTGAAAGAAATTGAGAAAACAACCAATCATGATGTCAAAGCAGTAGAATATTTTATCAAAGAGAATATTACAGATGAACAGTTGTTGGCAAAAAGTGAGTTTATACATTTTGGTTTAACATCGCAAGATATTAACAACACAGCGATTCCTTTGTCCTTGAAAGATTTTTTTTTAGCAAATTATAGCAATCAATTTAAAGTATTACTACAAGAACTGGAACAAAAAGTAGCATCGTATGCGACTATTTCGATGTTGGCAAAAACGCATGGACAACCAGCATCGCCAACACGCTTAGGAAAAGAATTTCAGGTATTCGTGGAAAGATTATCATGGCAATATCAATATTTTGCACAAATTCCCTACTCAGCAAAATTTGGTGGTGCGACAGGAAATTTTAATGCACATCATGTAGCCTATCCAGCAAAAGACTGGAAAACATTTGGTAATAATTTTGTTAATACTACTTTAGGATTATCGCGCTCACAAACCACAACACAAATCGAACATTACGATAATTTGGCGGCGCTTTTTCATAATTACGCGCGAATCAATACTATTTTAATCGACTTGTGTAGAGATATTTGGGCATATGTGTCGATGGATTATTTTAAACAAAAAATAAAAGCTGGTGAAATAGGTAGCTCGGCAATGCCACATAAAGTGAATCCGATTGACTTTGAAAACGCGGAAGGCAATTTAGGAATTGCCAATACTTTGTTTACGCATTTAGCAGAAAAATTGCCGATTTCACGTTTACAACGCGATTTGACGGATTCAACTGTTTTAAGAAATATTGGTGTGCCATTGGCTCATACGCTTATTGCTTTCGATTCGATTGTAAAAGGCTTGAATAAGCTATTGGTAAACGAACAAAAAATTCAACAAGATTTAGAACAAAATTGGATTGTCGTTGCGGAAGCGATACAAACAGTTTTACGTCGCGAAGGTTTTGATAAGCCTTATGAAGCACTAAAAAATTTAACCAGAACCAATACACATATTGGCGAAAAAGAAATACACGATTTTATAGATGCCTTACTTGTTGCCGATCCTATAAAAGAGGAATTGAAAAAAATAACACCATTTAATTACGCAGGCATTTAGTTTTATTAAACAGTTTTTATGATTACGATTTACCATAATAATAGATGCGGAAAAAGTAGAAGTGCATTATGTATTTTAGAAGAAAGCCATAAGCCATTTACTACTGTCGAATATTTAAAAGACACACCATCAATTGAAGAATTAAAAGTTATACTCAAGAAATTACAAGCGAAGCCGCATGATATCATTCGCACAAAAGAAGCGATTTATCTGGAAAAATATAAAGGCAAAAATTTGAGCGATGAAGAATGGTTACAGGCAATGAACGAAAATCCTATTTTGATAGAGAGGCCAATTGTTATTAATGGAGATAAGGCAGTCGTCGCTCGACCGCCAGAAAAAGTAAATGAGATTTTGTAATTATCCATCGAAATATTTTTTACAATATTTCGTTCCAAGTTTTTTCATCTTTCAATAATATTTCACGCATGATGCGAATAGGAGGCATGCCATTATCCGTCATGGCATCATTAAATTTTTGTATGGTATAATTTTTTCCTTCTTGTTTTTTATAATCTTCTTTCAATTTCAATATTTGCAATTTTCCTAAAGTATAGAATAAATAACCTGGATCAAATGTGCCACGCAATGCCTCTTGTTGCGATGATTTTTCTCCTTGATGCCAATTGTCCATAAAAAATGTAGTGGCTTCCTCTACAGTCATTCCTTTGCAGTGTGTACGAATGGAAACAACCAATCTGCATAAGCGCAATAATGCTTCACCTGATTGTGCTAATCGATATTTAGCTGCTTTTATCGAATCTCCTTTTTGTTCAAAACCTTCTTCTATCATCATTTGTTCGGTATAATGTGCCCAACCTTCGATGAAAGCATAGCTGCCGAAAATTTTCTGCACTTTCGATGCATCTGAGGCATTCAAATGCAAGAACTGTGTATAATGTCCTGGATAGGCTTCGTGAATTGAAACAATGTCTGTGCCGTAGTAATTAAATTGCATCAGCCAATCTTCTTGTTGCTCTGGTTTCCACGCAAGATTGACAGGTGTGATATAATAATACGCTTCTGTTGCCTTTTTTTCAAACGGTCCAGGCGTGTCCATTGATGCAGTTGATGTTTCACGTAAGTAAGGCAAGGTTTCTTCCACTTTTACACGAACTTCTGATGGCATCGTAATGATTTTATTATCAATCAAAAACTGACGAATTCCTTCTAAATGTTTGCGAGCATCAGGAATTAATGAAGCAGCCGTTGGATGTTCTTTTTGCATAGCGTTATATACATCAACAGCTTTCTTGTTTAGATCGATACATTTTGCAGCAGCTACAAAACGTGCTTCTTCCTTTGCTAATTCTTTCATGCCTAATGCCAGAATATCATCTGGCGACATAGAAATATCTTCGCTGTATTGTAGCATTTTTCTATAATTGTCTTCGCCTATAGCATAGTTGTTTTTGGCAATTGGCAATTTCTCTTTTTCTAAAAATGTAGCATAATCTAATATGGCAGCAATCGCTTTTTGGTTGACAGTTTTTAGTTCATTCAATAGTGCAGTGTCTTTCACTTTTTTCAACGCAATTAATACATCTTTTTCCAAAAATGAAGCAGTGCCTTTAGCAATGCTAATCGCTAGTTCTGTATGTGGTTTTGAAAGTGTATCTGCTAAATTTTTCTTCGCATTTTCGTATAATTTTGGTGCTTCCTTTTCAATGGCAATGATAGATTTTATTTGTTGTTCAATAGGTGCAAAATTTCGTTTGATATAAATATTTATGTCAATTGCGCCAGCATATGCCATTGGATTTTTTTGATAATAGTGCAAATCTACGATATTGAAAATCTCATTTTTTACAGATAATTTAAGCATCTGCAAATCGTAATAATTTTTTTTGCTGATGCTATTGACGTCGATAGCTTCAAATTTTTTGTCGAATTCTTTTAGTTTAGTTAATTCTTTTTCTATTGAAACATCACTGTAATCCGTAATCTTTCCATCGTATTCATGCAAGCCTAAATAAGTGCCATATTGCGGTCGCCAGCTTAAGTAGCTGTCGATATAGGAAGCAGCTAATTTTTCAAAAGCTTTATCATTTTCAGTAGTTTTTTTTTGTTGGCAACTACTACTTATAATTGTAATGATGAGTAGTAATGTGTATGAGTAAGCGCGCATATTGGTTTGATATTATTTTGAATAATCTTGTTAGTTGTTATATTCTAAAAATTATTACAGCTAATATAATAATTTGGCATCATCAGCAGCTTGTAAAATATTTTCTCTTTGTATAAATTCGGAATAACATATCGAGTGCATTTGACTTTGTGATTTTATGCCATTTTGTAAGTCTAAACCACGCTGCCACGATTGTGTTCTTAGTAAGTCTATTACCAAATGTGTGGTAAAACCTTCGCCATTATTAGCATCTAAAATATCGCCAATAATGAATAATTTAAATACATCGTCGGCTTGCTGTATGCCGTATTGCTTATTCAATTCAATCGCCACTTGTGGATATGCTGATGCAATAAAATCAGTGTAAACAGTAAAGTCGCTAAAAAAATTAGCTTCCGCATTGATATCATCTAAAACAAATGGAATATCGTAAGTAATATGTGCATTAATACCAGACATACCAAGATGTAAAAATGTATTTTTATTTTCAGC
>JADKZZ010000083.1 GCA_020848475.1 Chitinophagales bacterium
CAAAAAATAAAGTTTGCTATTGAACAATATCATTCAACAAATGCGCGCTCACAAGTAATAAAAAAAGACGGTTACGAATTGATTTTAGATGCCTACAATGCTAATCCAACAAGCATGCAACATGCATTAGAAAGTTTTACAAAAGCAACTTCAAAAAATAAGATTGTTATACTCGGCGATATGTTTGAGCTAGGAGAATATACTGCTGAAGAGCATCAAAAAATAGCTAATTTGGCTACTGCTCTGCATTTTGATAAAATAATTTTAGTTGGAAAAGCATTTCACGCTACACATACAATAGATGCTGTTTTAAAATTTACAAATGCTTTAGAAGCGCAGCAATGGTTTCGCCAACAAACATTTTCAGATGCAAGCATTTTATTGAAAGGCTCTCGAAGCATGAAAATGGAGAAGGTAATAGAATAATTAATGCCCTGGTGGCGGTGGCATGCCTGATGGCGGTGGCAAAAGCATAAAGTCTTTTGGTTTATCAGCGCCTGCATTTCCTGTGCCTAACTTGCGTAATGAATAGGTAATCGTACCCATAAAATATCTGCGCAATGCAGTAGATTGGACATCTTCAACATAAACCTCTGTCACATTTCGTGTGATATTTTTATTTTGATTTAAAATATCATTAGCAGAGAATTTTACTTCTAAACTTTCGTCTTTCAAAAATTTATATGCCAAAGAAGCATTTAACAACCAATAACTCGTGTTATAATTTGATGAACCACCTGCATTGAGTGTATTGCTAACTGACGTATTAAAAACAAAACCCTTCCAAAACTGATAATTAAAACGCGCTGTAGCTGTATGATTATAATAATTAGCATTATTTATACGTTGCAAGGTATTTCTCACAATATTATAATTAGCATGATAAGACAGAGTGAAGTCTATTTTTTTGCTAATATTACTACTGAGCGTAATGCCAGCATTTAGTGTATAAGCATTCGCAATATTTTTTGACATATTAATCAATGTAGGTGTTCGCAAATAGACAAAACCAGCATTGACATTCATATTGCTTTTCATTTTTATAATAGGAAATCCATAAGTCAAAAATGTGCGTACGTTCCAATATCCATTGAGGTTTACAGGTTGAATAAATTGTGTACCTGCATTCATTTTTACACCTTGTATTATTGTATCGCGACTGAAAATTGTAGTAGCATTCGCTATGTAATTGATGGTGTTAGTAGCATTGGTAAATAAAAAGAAGTTAGTAGCTTTTGCTGTGTTTGCTCTACTGTATCGGATACCAATCGTTTGGGAGAAATTTTGTTTCAGCATCTCATTACCTGATGTTAAAATAAGCGAATTGCTGTTATCTATTACATTTTGTAATTGAGAAATACTTGGCGGATTATTACTCGTCCTATAGAAGAAACGTAGATTTTCTGTTTTTGAAAATTTGTAATTCAAATCAGCATTAGGCAATACAGATAAAAAGTGTCGTGAAACTGGTGTTGCTGTAAAATCGATTACTTCATTTTTTAGCAAAGCACTTTGTCCAGAAATTCCGATTGACCAACTCAACTTTTTAGCATCATTATAGCGATAAGTTATTCCAATTTTATTGGTAATATATTTATTGATAAAATGATTACTAAGTATCGAATCTGTAATTGAATAACTATCGCTTGCAAGGTCGAAATTGTTTGTATTTTTATCAGATGTAGATCTTGTAAAAGATGGTGCGAAATTTATTGCAATTTGACCATTCTTTTTTAAAGGCTCAGTGTACACAATATTTCCACCAATCGTATAGCTTAAAGCATACAATGTTGATTTTTGGTCAAGTGTATCCGTAGCGATGAGTGTATCTATTCTATCTGTATTTAGCGCATATAAGCTAGCAGTATTAGCTTTAGAATTAACAACAGTATTTAGATTTGTCGATATCGTTCTTCCTTTTTTGTTAAACTTATGCTGATATAATATATCATTTGAAAAATTGATGCCAAAACTTTTTGAACGTTGCTTATTTTCTGTGTTACTTGATGTATGATTAGTATTCGAAAAATTATCAGCCAATAAGTTTGATGTCGAAATATAATTTTGTGTGCTTATGCTTGGTGTAAAGGTGAGCACATTGGAAGAATCTATTGCATATTCAATTTTAAAATTCAATCTATTATTAAAATTCTTACTGTCGATATCTTTATTTTCTCTGTACACTAAACCACTATCACTACTTGAAATATAATTTCGCGTGCTAGCGCTATTATTCTCATTTAATGATCCGTTAAAAAAATAAGAACCTGATAATGTTACTTTTTTTTGCTTGCCTATTTTATTCGAATAGTTTAAACCCAATGCAGAAGTCGTTGCAATTCCATTTTGCTGACCTACTAGAAAATTACCGATTGAACTATTTCTTCCAGGACCACCTCTTCCTCCAGCACCTTGTCTATCATTTCCGCTTCCCATAGAGCCCATTAAATCTTGGATATTAAAATTTTGCTGATTGATGTTGTTGCTCATCGCTAATATGGTGAAACGTCTATCGCCTTTAAATGCGCTATAATTCAAGCCAGCAGAATAGCGATTATTTGGTCCTCCATATCCAGCATAAAATTTACCAAACTTGGAATTGGTGATGCCATTTTTTGTGATAATATTTATTGTTTTTTGTGAGTTGCCGTCATCAAATCCAGTAAACTGTGATTGATCGCTGAGCTTATCAAATACTTGGATTTTATCGACAATATCAGCCGGAATATTTTGTACTGCTGTTCTTGTATCATCTCCAAAAAATTGTCTGCCATCAATCAATATTTTTTTTACCTCTTCCCCATTCACTTTTACAGTACCATTCTCAGATGTGACTCCTGGCATTTTTTGTAATAAATCTTCGGTACTCGCATCGCTATTTACTTTAAAAGCATTGGCATTATATTGTGAAGTATCGCCGAGTTGTTGTACGCGTACTTGCTTATCTTCGATAACTACTTCTTTCAATAATTTACTATCTTCTTTCATTGCAATTTCGGGCAAATCGACATTGTTTTTTATTGTGATATTTTTTTGGATAGTCTGATAACTGATATAGCTGACTGTCAGCACATACTCACCACTATCCACAAGTGCAAAAGAAAAATCACCTTCAACATCTGTAGAAGTGCCCTGTGTTTTTAGTGTGTCTAAGGTATTGGAAAGTATAATATTTACACCTATTAGCGGTGAATGATCCTTTTGGTCAATAATTTTTCCTCTGACTGTAAAATCATTAGCCAATAAAATAGAAAATGAAAATGAAAATAGTAGTAAGGCAACAAATCGACGCATAAATAAAAATGAGAATACAAAGATTCCACTTAAAAACCATTAAATTGAAAAATAGTTTTTTTATTATTGTTACTTAACGAATCTTAACAAGCTTTGGAAGTAGAATTTTAACTCAGACGCATCCACGCTCTCATCCAACGTTCCGGAATCTCATTATTTAATGCGGTAAGATAATCTTTATAAGTGCACGGAATTAGTTTGTGTTTTTGTAAATCCTTTTTATCATACATTATTTTCATCCACCATCTATCACTTTTTCTACTTTTCAAGAAAATAAAATCATTTTCAGCATCTTCGATTTGTACAATATATTGACTAAAATCGTTTTCATTTACGATTGGATAATCGTGTCTGCGCAGGCTAATGCCTTCCATAAAATACCAAAGCATTTGCGCTACTTGCTTTGCTGTAATATTGCTTTTATCTAATGTTGGATTATAATCGTAAAAACCTATGCTCATTAACTGATCGCTCATGCCGGCATATCGTGCTACGGCACAAGCTTCATCGCCAAACATTCCATTTGGAGATGGCTCAGGTTGTGCTGGTGCGTCAGAATAGCGAATTGCGTTGATATTAAAGGCGACCATTGCTGCTTCTCGCAAATGTGGTTCAGCTTCAAAAACATGCTCTCTTATTTTTCCTACTCTTAAAACATCATGATCTTTACTGCTTAAAAAAGATAGTTGTTTTTCGTGCATAAAATAAGATTGATATGCCACCAAATTGTATTTTTTTAAAAAGTTACTTAAGAAAAAATCTTTGAGATATGTTTTATGAATATCCATATCGCTATTGTCCCACAATACACTTGAAGCAACATGAGATACGGTAATCGGATTTTCAAAAATTTCGTATGCCTTAAATTGAGCAGATGCCAGAGCAGCATCGCCACCAAGAATAATAGTTATTATATTGCGTTTAAACAATTCGTGTAAGGTTTCAACTAAAGCAACTAAAGTATCTACGTATGTTTCTCCAGCTTGAATATTGCCTAAATCGAGCAGTTGTACACCATTTGTGAATGCTGAAAATTGATACAATTGTTTACGTACTTCATCTGCAGCATGTTCAGTACCTTTATTTCCAATGTAGCCTCTATAATCTTGCACACCTAATAATGCAATTGAATAATTTTCTAAGGTTTGTTTTTCTTGATAAAGATGTATGTATGCATTCGCATATTTATTAGGCCGATAATAATTATCTAATAATTGCTGTTGTATCGGTTGTAAAAAATCGCTGAGCATATTCATTCCATTTCAACAAAAATAAAAGTCTGAAAGCAATTCTATAAGAATAAGTACTAACGTATGTTAATTACAACACTTGTGTTTGAATATGAAATACATTATGTCGCACAACTAATTATTACTTCTTTTAACTTTACACATTTATCATCTAATTTCATTCAGCTATCATGCCGACCAACTTTCTCTGTCTAAACTTCTAAATTGTATTGCTTCTGCAATATGTTCGTTGCATATCTTTTCGCTACTATCTAAATCAGCGATTGTACGCGCAACACGTATAATCCGTTCATAAGCGCGTGCTGACAAACCTAATCGCTTCATTGCAGCATTTAGTAAATTTTGAGAAGTATTATCTAAACCACACCACGTTTGTGTAAGTTTTGTACTCATTTGTGCATTACAATGTATTTCGTCTGCCGAAAAGCGCGCTTCTTGTATTTGCCTGGCAGCGATTACACGTTTACGAATAGCGTTACTTTTTTCATAAACAGTTTTTGATGATAAATCTTCTAATTTCACTGGTGTTACTTCAACATGTAAATCAATTCTATCTAACAATGGGCCTGAAATTTTATTCAAATATTTATGAACAACACCTGGTGCGCAAACGCAATCTTTTTCTGGATGATTATAATATCCACACGGGCATGGATTCATACTGGCGACCAACATAAAATTAGCTGGATAATCAATAGAAAATCGAGTGCGTGAGATGTTGACTTTTCTTTCTTCCATCGGCTGGCGCATAACTTCTAATACATCTCGTTTAAACTCAGGCAATTCATCTAGAAACAAAACGCCATTATGTGCTAAGGAAATTTCTCCTGGTTGTGGATTACTGCCTCCACCTACTAATGCCGCATTAGAGACCGTATGATGTGGCGATCTAAAAGGACGTTGATATAATAAAGCTGAATTGCATTTAAGCTTTCCTGCAACAGAATGAATTTTTGTTGTTTCTAAAGCTTCTTGCAATGACAATGGTGGCAAGATAGTAGGCATGCGTTTGGCAAGCATTGTTTTACCAGCGCCTGGTGGCCCAATTAAAATTACATTATGTCCGCCAGCAGCTGCAATTTCTAATGCTCGTTTAATGTTTTCTTGGCCTTTAACATCTGCAAAGTCGAAAAGATTGTTTTGTAGGCTATTATTAAAATCATCTTCGACAAATACAACTGTCGGTTCTAATTCTTTCTTATTGTCTAAAAACTCAACAACTTCGTCAATATGTTCTACACCAAAAACATGTATTCCTTCGACAATTGCTGCCTCACGTGCATTTTCTTTTGGCAAAATAAATCCTTTGTAACCTTCTTTTTGCGCTTGAATCGCAATCGGTAATGCACCTTTTATAGGTTGCAACTTACCGTCTAATGAAAGTTCGCCCATAATAATATAATCTGCTAACTTATCAGTGTTAATTTGCTCTGAAGCACCTAAAATGCCAATTGCAATGGGAAGGTCGTAGGCAGAACCTTCTTTGCGTATATCGGCTGGTGCTAAATTGACAATAATACGTATGCGTGGCATGTGGTATTTATTGACACGTAATGCACTTTCCACACGACTCCAGCTTTCTTTCACTGCATTGTCTGGCAAGCCAACCATAAAATAATGTTGTCCTTGGCAAATATTGACTTCTATCGTTATGGTAGCAGCATCTACGCCATATACTGCACTTCCAAACGTTTTTACTAACATAAACTTCTCTTTTTATATTGAGAGACAGATAGCATTGATTTTCCATAAAAAATGAGAAACAAATTTTTTATAAATGAAATTTATTATTTAACAAAGGCTGATAAAGTATTTGGTTTATTTATGTATTTTTATTCTAACATGAGCACATTACTACCAACAACAGGATTAGATAGAGACGAGATTCATCAACAATGGGAAGCCTACACGCATGATGACATGAACTGGAAAGAAGGTAAATTTTTTGGTTATGTTTATTATCCTGGTGACGATTATTATAAAATCATAAAAGAAGCCTACGCTACTTTCTCCGCTACAAATGCGTTAAATCCTGCTGTTTTTCCTAGTTTAAAAAAAATGGAAAATGAAGTGGTGCGCATAACAGCATCATTATTGCATGGCGACGAACAAGTAAGTGGCTGCATGACTTCTGGAGGCACAGAAAGTATTTATATGGCAGTAAGAGCTGCAAAAGAATGGTCAAAGAAAAATAAGACTACAAAAAATCCATTAATGTTACTGGCAGAAACAGCACATCCTGCATTTTGCAAGGCTGCAGATGCGATGGAACTAAATTATAAGCTCATCAAATTAAATGCAGACTTTCAGTTAGACATAGAAGATTTGAAAAAGAACTTAAGCACTGATGTCAGTTTTATTGTGGCTTCTGCGCCTTCCTATCCACAAGGTGCCATTGATGACATAGAAGCTATTGCCAAAATTGCCAAACAAAATAAATGCCTATTGCATGTAGATGCTTGTGTTGGCGGATTTATTTTGCCGTTTTTAAAAATGGAAGAAGTGGATTTGCCAAAGTTCGATTTTGAAATTGATGGCGTAACATCGATGTCGGCTGATGTACATAAATATGGATATGCAGCAAAAGGAGCATCTGTTGTTTTGTATAAAAATGCAAACTTACGCAAAGGACAATTTTATGTAAAAACAAATTGGAGTGGCGGCATCTACGGATCACCTTCATTTATGGGCACTCGTGGCGGTGGACCAATCGCAGCAGCGTGGACAGCACTACATCATATTGGCGAAGAAGGTTACAAACGCATGGCACGAGAAACTTTTGAAGAAACTGTGTTTGTCAAAAATAAAATCAAAGAAGAACTTCCAGAATTGAAAATATTAGGCAATCCCAAAGCTACTTTATTTGCTTTTTCATCTGAAGTGATTGACGTATATGAAGTAGCTGACGAACTCGCTTTACTAGGTTGGACTATCAACAGACAACAATTGCCAGCAAGCTTACATGTTTTATTAAATTATATCCATGTTGGCAAAGGTGAATTATTTATAAATGATTTAAAAACGGCTGTAAAAAAAGCGAGGCAATTTTCATTATTACATCTAAAAAACAACATTCAATTAAGCGCTGTAAAAGGATTGAAAAAACTACTAAACGAACAGCAATTTTCAACCTTAACACAAAAATTTTCTGGCACTGAAGATGGTGGAAAACGCAAAGCAGCTATGTATGGTATGATGAGTGAACTTTCTGGCAGCGGCACCTTGAATGATTTAGTACTTGATTATTTAGATAAATTGTATCAGATAGATGATAAAAATGCATAGCTTTGTAGCGCTTAATCTACTTCTTTGAAGGCAAAACTATAGTATGGTAAAACACATTCCCAATTCACTTACATTACTTAATTTATTTTCTGGTTGTTGTGGTATTGTTGCATGTATGCAGCAAGAATACACACTCGTTCCTATATTTCTTAGTATTTCTTTATTAGCAGATTTTTTAGATGGATTTGCGGCACGCGCATTGAATGTAAAATCTGAGTTAGGTGGCCAATTAGATTCATTGGCTGACATGGTAACGTTTGGCGTTTTGCCTGGTATCATGTTGTTTAATATCATTCAAGCAAAAACAAATTTTATTACAACGATAGCTGCATCTTCTCCAATTAATTTATTAGAACAACCTCTTGCATTAGTTGGATTTGTTTACACACTTTTCGCATGTTTACGCTTGGCGAAATTCAATTTAGACACTCGACAAACAGAAAACTTTATTGGCTTAAATACGCCATCTGGTGCGCTATTTATTCTAGGATTTTACATGCAGTTTTTTAGCGATTGGAGTTTGCAAAGCAATTGGGATTTTACGATATATGCAAAAATTGCTGCAATTATAATTCCTTTTGTATTAGCATTTTTGATGATAGCAGAGTTTCCAATGTTCAGTTTAAAAGGCAATCCATTCAGCTGGAAACAGAACAAGTTTAGGTTAATGTTAATTCTTTCTGTAATCCCTCAAATTTTACTGTTAAAATGGCTTGGTTTAAGTACTATTATCCTTACATATATTATATTTGCGTTTATTCAAAACGTAAACAAGAATAAGAATTAATTTTTATTCTATTATTCATTATTAACCCAACTTACCGTGAGGAAAAATGTTCTTTTCGTCCTTTTATTTAAGGCTTTACCTATTATTTGTTTTGCGCAAAGTATAAAACACAGTTTTATGCCATATGAAGTAAAATATAATAGCAAATCAAACACCATTGACAGTTTAACAGAAGAAAATATCCTTGTATTAAATGACTTTCCTGTCGTTGTAAAAGAAATGCCTATTTCATATAATACAAGTGTCGTAAATGAACGTCTATTCACTGCAATTCAAAAGTCAAAAGGAGTAATTACTGCAAATGACAACAATAGTGATGATGTGTCTCAAAAATCTTTTTTTCCGAGCACTGATTCTATAGCTGGAATTTATTATAGAGTTGATGCTTCGAAAGGAAAAAAACAATTTGGCTTAGGTATTTCTAATAATGGCATTTACTACAAACATAAAAAACAAACGTATTACCTAACAATTACGACTGGTAATACGCGTAATAAACTTTTAATATTTAGAGTTGACAAAAATAAGCTTTCGTATGTAAATCAATTTGCCATTCCTGGAAATGGATTCCAAAATGGCATCGATAAAAAAAGACATTATTTAAAAAATCCAGAAAGTGCATATTTAAATCTTTCCAATGAGTTGCCTTTAACAATGCTAAATACTGGTCATCTTTTATTTCCAATAAATATAAAAGAAGGAAATTTAAAAGGTATTATGTCTATTGATCTTAATACATTTCTATCTCAATATCCGTACAATGAAAAAGTGGAAAATAAAGAAGCATTCGTAAAAGTATATGGTAGCAGGCTTGATGAAACAAAAACAACGCAGCAAGAATATGTACAAGCAATTGCGCCTTTCGATATCACCAAAGTATGGATAAGCACGAACACGGCAAAAGTTATAGCCTTAGACATTCGTTATCCAAGCCATGCATTTTTATACGATATGAATAGCGATACGCTTCCTATCATTAAAGAGAAACGCGATGCACTAATTGACCAATTGAAAGAAAGTTATGATGCACTTTATCTAAACAATAAATTACCAACAGGCGAGCAAACATTTAATTACTTTAGCACCACAGATTGGAAACAAATAAAAAGCACACCAGCGAATGTAAAAAATTACAAAAAATGCGCTTCTTTATTATGCAAAAATAACACTAAAAAATGCACTTATTATCCACGTATAGACATGGAAAAAAACAAGTTCGTACATGAATATTTATTAAAACAACTTTACGCTGGAAAAAACAAATTGCAATTACTAAATCCGCGCGATTCTGCAAATCAAAAACATCAAATACAACAAGCAATTACTGTCGATGAAAATGGTGATGCATACATTGTCACCAACTATGAAATTGCTAAATTCACTTATCAGCAAAGAGCAGGACAAATCACGCAAGTATGGAGCAAGCGCTACAAAAATAGTTTTGTAAAATATCCTGGAAGTAGTAATGTTTTCAATGGCACAGCAGCAATTGTTTTTAGTAACTATGTTGCTATCACAGACCAAGGATTTCCAAATGTAAGCCTATCTGTTTACAATAAAACAAATGGAAAATTATTGAGTAGTCAAATTTTATTTGAAGGAACATATAGTCGTTGCGATAATGATGTAGTCGTACATTCTTCAAAAGCAGAAAATGACAGCATCTTACATACATTAATCATTAGCAATAATTTTGGAAATGCGTATCCATTAGATGAAGTAAGCTATACGCAAGGTGGCATTGAAAAATATTATTTCTCTGAAAACAATAGCAATAGCAAACAATTTGAAAAATTAGTAGCTGATAAAAAATTCAATCAAACTGCATTAAGCAATTTAGTTGACGTCAAAACAGCAACGCCATTGCTCAACACAATGCATAATGAAGTTGTTTATATTTACAATCAACAACAAGCTACTATGGCTAGCAATAGCTACGCAAACTGGCAATTGCAAGCTATCGATTTTGCAACTGGAAATCCAATTTACAACATAACGCCGAAGGTAGAAAAAAATGCCTTTACAGAATATTTAGACAAGAAAAGTAGGAAAAAAGTGAGTAAAAACAATTACACACAAGCAATATTTAATAATATACATGGCAATATGTCACAAACACCTAAAGGAGATTTTATCGTGCCAGTAGTTCGTGGATTTATCTACTTACCATCACAAGCAAAATAATTCATGAAAATTAGAAATTAATTAAACAGGCTGTTCTAAGATAATTAGAGCAGCTTCTTTGTCTTTCTGAAATACCATTAACTCAAAATTGGCTAAGCCGAATTGCAATTGTGCAACGTGTTCATTTTTAATGAAGCAATAAATTCCATTTTCTTCCAATTTGAATTTTGCTAAGTCCACATCAAATTGATTGAAATACGTGGCAATTTTTACAAGTTTATCATTCATGCGTAAATTATCAAAATAAGCTTCCTGTTTGTTGTGGCGGCACTTTGCCAATGTGCGTGTAGGCTTTTGCAGTGGCTTCTCTTCCTCGTGGCGTGCGTTTCAAATAACCTTCTTGAATTAAAAATGGCTCATACACTTCTTCGATAGTGCCACTTTCCTCGCCTACTGCTGTTGCTATTGTATTGATACCAACCGGCCCGCCAGCAAATTTATCGATTATGACAGATAAAATTTTATTATCCATTTCATCTAAACCATGTTCGTCAACGTTCAGCTGTGAAAGTGCATATTTCGAAATTTCCAAATCAACAATACCGTTTCCTTTTATCTGTGCAAAATCGCGCACTCGACGTAGCAAGGCATTAGCAATACGTGGTGTGCCACGACTACGTTTTGCAATTTCCGTAGCACCTTTTTCATCAATTTCTGTATTTAATATTCTGGCAGAACGTTTTATAATTTTCTTCAACACATCCACATTGTAATATTCCAATCTAAAGTTGATACCAAAGCGAGCGCGCAAAGGCGATGTGAGCAAACCAGCACGCGTTGTTGCACCTATTAAAGTAAAAGGATTTAAAGTAATTTGAATACTACGCGCACTCGGGCCACTGTCAATCATGATGTCGATTTTATAGTCTTCCATAGCAGAATACAAGTATTCTTCAACAGTAGTATTTAAGCGGTGAATTTCATCAATAAACAACACATCATTAGCTTGTAAATTCGTCAACAAGCCTGCTAAATCGCCTGGCTTTTCTAACACAGGACCTGAGGTGGTTTTCAATTCCACACCTAATTCATTTGCAATAATTGACGACAAAGTGGTTTTTCCTAATCCAGGCGGACCGTGCAACAAAACATGGTCGAGTGCCTCTTCTCTTTGTTTTGCAGCTTGTATAAAAATAGATAAATTTTCGATGATTTGAGGCTGACCTGCAAACTGCTCAAAAGCTTGCGGACGCAACACCTTTTCCAATTCTTTTTCTGTTTTGGAAAGATAATCGCCACTAGCGTCTAAGTTTGGATTCTGCATGATGGTAAAGATAAAAAAAGAAAAGGAGAAAAGGCATGTGTCATACTATTAACAACACATAAATCAAACTGAATCGTTTATTTTAGCTGAATTGTTGAGATAATAGGATGGTGGTCAGAGATATTAAAATATTTGTTTTTACAAAAGCATGAATCTTCTTTTGGATTCAAAATAGATGTCGATACAACTGACGCTTTTTCTTTGTGTGCGTTTCTTAAAAGTATATAATCTAAAGACTCTTGAATAGTATCAAAAAAACTATAAGCCAGCTCATTTTCTTTGCCGTTCCAACTATATTTTTCTCCAGTAAAATAGAATGGCAAAACATCTAACTTCTGCAACATTGATTGATAAGCTGAAGTGTCATAAAAATCGCAATTCAAATCGCCTATTATAAATTGAGGAATACTCTCTGTGAAATGAACGTCGGCTAATCTTGTTTTTAATTGTGTAAATTGTTTTTCGCGTGTGGCTCTATATTTTGCTAGGCTTTGTGTATGTGTAGCAATGATTTGAAGTTTATTATGTGGCAAAGATACTTCCATATAAACAGCACCTTTTTTTGAAAAAATATCAGAGCCTTTTTTATTTTTATATTTCATAAATTGCTGGTTCGAAATTGGATATTTGCTCAAAATCCAAACACCACTATTGGTTTTAAAAAAACCTTTCTTTGTAATCTTCGTTTGATATGGAAAAATATGTTGTAATTTTTCAAATAGTATAGCTCGTGTACTTTTCATAAATGCTTCATTAAGTACTACAATATCAGGATTGTTTTTTTCGATAAATACAGCTTGTAAATGCGCTCGCTCTGTTTGACATGATTTAAAAATAAAAGGAGGCACCATAAAAATATTCCACGACATTATTTTAATTTCTTGAGCGAACAAGCTTAATGGCAAATACAATAAAAAAAATAAATTGAAGACAAGTTTTTTCATACTTTAAATGTACGATTCCGAAAAAAAATAGGATATAAATCATAAAACATTCTTTGTAAACTTTACGTTAAAGAAATAAGAATGCGTATATTTGTAGCGTCAAATTTCATGAGTTAAGGTAGTAAAGATTAAGTGAAAAAACATCCTCTGTTCAACAATCTTTAGCCTTAATATTCATTAACTTATTAATTATATAGATATGTCAGCAGAAAAAATCACGATGAAAGACGGCCACTTACAAGTGCCGAACGAACCCATTATTCCATTTATTGAAGGTGATGGTACAGGGCCAGACATCTGGCGTGCATCCGTTAGGGTATTAGATGCAGCAGTAGAGAAAGCATACAATGGAACGAGAAAAATTCACTGGAAAGAAGTATTAGCAGGTGAAAAAGCATACAAACAGACTAGCTCTTGGTTGCCTGATGAAACACTTACTGTAATCGAAGAACATTTAATCGCAATAAAAGGACCATTAACAACACCAGTTGGCGGTGGCATTCGCTCTTTAAATGTGGCACTTCGTCAATTATTAGACTTATATGCTTGCGTTAGACCTGTTCGCTATTTCGATGGCGTACCATCTAACTCAAAAGTACCAGAGCAAGTGGACATGGTTATTTTCCGTGAAAACACAGAAGATATCTATGCTGGAATTGAATGGCTGCAAGGTACTGACGATTGCAAAAAATTATTACATTTCTTGCAAACAGAAATGAATGTTGGCGACAAAATTCGTTTTCCTGAAACTTCGTCTCTAGGCATCAAGCCAGTATCATTAGACGGTTCTGAGCGTTTAATACGTTCTGCCATCAACTTCGCATTAGCACATAATCGCAAGTCTGTAACGTTGGTTCACAAAGGCAATATCATGAAATTTACTGAAGGTAAATTCAAAGAATGGGGTTACAAATTAGCAGAGCGCGAATATGGCGACAAAGTGTTTACTTGGGCTCAATATGACAAAATACTGGCAGAAGAAGGGCCAGAAGAAGCAAATGAAGCACAAAAAAATGCGGAAGCTGCTGGAAAATTAATCATCAAAGATGCGATTGCAGACAACTTCTTACAACAGATTATTTTAAGACCGAGCGAATATGATGTAGTTGCCACATTAAACCTAAATGGCGATTATATTTCAGATGCATTAGCAGCTTTAGTTGGTGGTATCGGTATCGCACCTGGCGCAAATATCAACTACTTAACAGGTATGGCCATTTTTGAAGCGACGCATGGTACAGCACCAAAATATGCAAACCAAGATAAAGTAAATCCAAGCTCCGTAATTTTGAGCGGTGTGATGATGTTAGAATTTATGGGCTGGCAAGAAGCCGCTGATTTAATTATTAAAGGCATGGAAACCGCCATTACGAAAAAAACGGTAACGTATGATTTTGAACGCTTAATGGAAGGTGCCACCTTACTTAAATGTTCAGAATTTGGTGATGCGATTATCAAAAATTTCTAAATACGCATACTACAATACCAAGCCTCGCAAATTTGCGAGGCTTTTTTATTAAAATGATTTGGTATCTTTATAAAAACCAACTATGATGCGACTACTCATTTTATTATTTTGTTGTACAATTTTATTTAGCTGCAAAAAAGAAAAACCAATTGCTGAAACTTGTACTGTAGAAATTAATCAGCGCCTCAAAAACCCCAACGAGTTGAGTAGCGAAATTTCCGTAGATAAGAAAATAGCCACTCATCATTATGTAAAATTTCACATTTACAACATACAACAATATCATGCTCTAGAAAAGCAAGGCATTATATTATTAGACCATCCTTTTGATGCCATACCAGACAAAAACTTGCAATACGAGACGGCTCACACAAAGCAATATGGTATATATTATGGCGTGGCTCCTAAAAGCGTAAACATAGATAACTATGAAAAAGAAATACTAAGTGCTTTATATATGCCAGAAGTAAGCACCACAATGCGCACCAGTGAAACACCGAGCAAACAATTTGCAGGTAGCATTAAGTTTTTTGATCCAATAGACAGCCTATTGAAACCATTGAAAGGTGTGCAAATCATTATCAAAGAACATACAAAAATGGCCATCGGATTTAGTGATGAAAATGGAAATTTTTCTTTTTCGTCGCAAGCCATTACTGCTGACACAGCCGAAGTTTTGTTGAAATTTGATAACGACTATTTACAAATTCACACACTAGACGCTGCCAATCTATTCGGAATATTTGGTGTAAACACTTATTCACTTGGTTTTAGAAAATCTTGCGCCTTTACTGATTTACAAATTGAGATTGGACGAACATTCAACAATGCGGCACTGCATCATTCTTGTGCTGCTTTACTCGCTTTGAATTCTTTTAAAAAATTCGCTAGCAATAGTTCATTTCTAATGCCGACTAAGAAGTTTAATTTTTGGTTAGGAAAAGAAGCGCCTATTAGCACTTCTTATGCAACGCCGATGCTGCATAACATGACACAACAGCAAATAGCCAATCCAACACGCTTAATCACTAATTTATTTGGCGTTTCAGAAGATATCGCTGAACTATTATCCTACATTATCGGCGATCAATTGCCAGATATTTATGCGCCATATTATAGTATTTATGCGACAACAGCACGTGCATCTTTTATCGAAACTATGTATCATGAATTAGCACATGCCAGTCATTTTGCAAAAGCTGGCACTGATTTCTGGCTGCCTTATGTCGAATATATTTATACAAATGGTGGCTATGGAGAACCAACATTTAGCAATTCTGGAATAATAGGATTGTCGGAAGCTTGGGCAGAAGATGTTTCCAATATAGGATTGTTTTACACTTATCAAAAACAAAAGTACATCAACTTCAACGAGCATCCTTTCGAAGATTGGATTCCTTACGGACTTTATCACGATTTATATGACACGGGCAATAATGAAATTTTCGACAATGTTTCAGCAATTACATTTCCTGAAATGTATAGCTTATTGACAACGGACACGCGAAGCTTGCAAGCTTTAAAAATAAAATTGAAAAATAATTATCCATCACAACAAGCGGCGATAGACCTGCTATTTCAGCATTATGGCTTTTAATTTTCCTTAAAAAATTTTAACCAAAAGCCAATTAAAATTATAGTAATTTTGGGAGAATGAAAAAAATCATTTTCTGTATTTTATTAGGTATATCTACTTATGCCAAAGCTTCCTTTATCCTTATTCCAATGGACGAATCACAAAGTAATCATTTGAAAGCTTATGGTATTGCTTATTGGATATTAACTAAAAATGTGCCTATCGATTGGCTGCTCAATTACAGAGGTGGCAGTTTCTCTCTTCCTTATAATAAAGAATTTGAAAAAGAATGTTTGGTGCGAAATGTAAAATACGAAACCATTGCAGATGCAACAATGAGTAAAATTATGGATGACATTGCAAATCCAGAAATAAATATGGATGCTGTTCGTTTAGAAAAAGCACCCAAAGTTGCTGTCTATTCTCCAAAGACCAATAATCCTTGGGACGATGCTGTCACTTTAGTGTTGAGCTATGCTGAAATTCCATATACTGTTATTTACGATGAAGAAATATTAGATGGCAATTTGCATTTATACGATTGGTTGCACTTACATCACGAAGATTTCACAGGTCAATATGGAAAATTTTATGCCGCCTATCAAAATGCGGATTGGTATAAAAAGCAAGTAGCAGATTATGAAACCAGAGCGGCTGCCTTAGGTTTCAATAAGGTTTCTATAGAAAAATTAGCTGTAGCACAAAAAATCAGAGATTTTGTTCTTGGAGGCGGTTATATGTTCGCGATGTGTTCTGCTACGGACTCCTATGATATTGCTTTAGCAGCTGCTGGTGTTGATATATGCGCAACACCTTTCGACCACGACCCAATGGATCCAAATGCGCAAGAAAAATTAGATTTCTCAAAAGGATTTGCCTTTCAAAATTATACGATAAGCAGTAATCCATATGAATACGAATTTTCTACGATTGACGTTCCTGGACTTCGGCCTTTCTCAAAAGACATGGATTTCTTTACCTTATTTGATTTCTCCGCAAAATGGGATCAAGTTCCAGCAATGCTTACACAAAATCATGAGAAATTAATAAAAGGATTTATGGGACAAACCACTGCTTATAAAAAACAATTTATAAAATCAGATGTGTTGGTGATGGGCGAAAATAAAAGCCTAAATGAAGCTAAATATATACATGGTGTTTATGGCAAAGGCACATGGACATTTTATGGCGGGCACGACCCTGAAGATTATCAACATCGTGTTGGTGATCCTGTTACAGATTTAAACCTGCATCCAAATTCTGCTGGCTATCGATTAATTCTAAATAACATTTTATTTCCTGCGGCAAAGAAAAAACCGCAGAAAACATAATTCTTATTCGCTTACAACAAACTCAAAATATTCCATTACAGGATTATGTAGGAGCTTTTTGCAGGCTTCTTCTACTTTTGCACCTGCTTCTTCTTTCGAAGCAGCCTCAATTTTTAAAGTAATATGCTTTCCAATACGCACATTAGAAGTTTGAAAACCTAAATTGTGTAAACTTTGCTCTACGGCTTTGCCTTGCGGATCCAATAATTCCTTTAATGGCATTACGTTTATTTCTGCTGTATATATCATTGTGCAAAGTTAGCAGTTATTTATTAAAAGCAAAAAATACCTATCAATCTTATGGATAAAGGCTACATTTTTTTTATGTCTTAAATATTAAGTAACTTTACGGAAATTTTGCTATGCGCCCTATTTATATACTAATTATTGTGATTACTGCTATTTCAGGATTAACACAGTGCAAGAAAGATAAAAATACTGATTGTATTGACAATACACAACGTAATGAACTTTTACAATCTTTACAAAAATACAGCTTTGATTCTGTGCAATTCAGCGGCAATGAACGCAGATTTTTAAATGAAATAAGAGCTATCGCTAATGACATAGACGCATTATCTGACAATGTAGATACTACAATTTCCTTAGAAAATACGTACGACCAAATATTGAGTAATTTCTTAGCTCATATTGCATTAGTAGAACAAAAAGCAAATGCATTTTATAATGGTTCACCAGCTAAAATTATATTGACAAAAAATGCTTTTGTGTTAATGAGCTACGATGCCTTACAACGAAAATATCCTGAATTTATGTGGACGCAATTAGGCATTTTTGCGGCTAATGAAGTGCGCAATGGCTTGGTGATGGCATTGATGCTAAGACAAACGCTGATGAAAAACAATATCAATATTCCATTTAACGGTTCAGATGTTTCAAGTGTATTGCTGGCAACGAGTGATGTACTTATTCAGGGTCAATTAGATGTACTTTCTGACATTGGATGCCTTGGTATTTTAAATAAAAAAATAGGTGCAGGAAACATAAAAAATGAAGCGTGGCTAACGAATGAAGGTCGCGAAGCATTTAGACTACAAGAATTAGCAGAACAACAATTAGCAATCGGCAATTGCAGCCAATATATGGATTTGCAAACGCAAGCAGCTATTCAATTTGGTGCGCACGAACAAATTTATATTTTACAACCTATGTGGGATCAACCATTAATGGCACAGTTCGCATTATTAAATCAAGTTGTGACCCAATTAACACAACATCAATTGGTGTTTTTCGGCGATATATTTGTTGGCACCAATAAATCATCAGAGTTTAATAAAGGCTATACTATTAAAACACCTGCCAACGTAAGCAATTTGGCTAATGCATCACAGCGCGTCGATGTGGCAATCAATGGTTTTAATACGATTAATAGTATCAGAAAAAGTAAAGCAGGTAGCTATTGGATTGATTATTCTCAAATTAAAATAGGCTATTTCTACGACGTGTATAATGCGCCATGGATAGAATAATATTGCATCAATGTCCTTCCATCATGTCTTTATTTATTTTGTATGTTTTGGCAAATAATACCAAAGGAACTGAGACGACAATAAATAAAGTCAAATAATGAAAGATATCGATATAGCTTAAAATAGCAGCTTGTCTGTTTACCGTAATATTTAAAAATTCCAAAGCCTGATGTGTTGCCTTATCGGCATCAGTAGTTAT
Source organism: Chitinophagales bacterium (assembly GCA_020848475.1). Classification (GTDB taxonomy): domain Bacteria; phylum Bacteroidota; class Bacteroidia; order Chitinophagales; family JADIYW01; genus JADJSS01. The sequence continues at coordinate 19,073 of JADKZZ010000083.1, forward strand.
AGACAGTAAGCCTGCTTTCATTGCATTAATTCTTTCTGTCACTAAAGGATTATCAGGTGTAATATGCTGTAAAATTGTGGCACGATGTTCTGCACTCAATGTTTCGTTTAGCACACCAATAACAGCAACACTTATGGAACCACCAATTTGACGAACCATATTAGAAATTCCAGAAGCTTGACCGACGTCTTTACCATTTAAGCCACCTAA
>JADKZZ010000084.1 GCA_020848475.1 Chitinophagales bacterium
TATTGCTGCCATAATAATTACATTTTTTTATCGAACTAAAGTTAATTCAAAAAATCCAATGCATGCATTGGATTAATAATAATTTAACGCCTTATTGCAAATAATTAATCTATGTTAATTGAAACTATGGCAAAATTCAGAGTTTATATAAAAATGTATATAAATAAAAAATTAGAAAAGAAAGAATGAGTATATTTGTTCATGAAAAGAAATAAAATTTCTTACGATGACAAAACGATGCTATTGATTAGGAAAATAGTATTGTGTATTTTAATACACCTCTTTTTCAATGTTGTGAATGCTAATGACAGCATTAATATCAATCAGACAGTTTTGAGCACAAGCTATCCTAATAAATTTACTGGTGTTAGCAGTATGTCAATGTATGAACTTGTCAAAAGTAATTATGATAGTAGCGCACAAACTTATCAGACAGCAGTTTACAATAATATTTATGATCTATTAAAACCATTAAAATTAAAAGTATTGCGAGTCCCTGGTGGAACAATTGGAAATTACTATCACTTTTATGGACGTGGTCATGGTATCGACACATCAGAGACTACATGTGCGCCAGGCCGAGTAGGCAATGCCACATTTGCCAATATGCATGTAGCATTTGACAATAGAGTCAACAAAAACATTATTGAATATTTGACAGAAGAATTAGATACGCTAGAAAAATATGGACCACCGATAGATATTGCATTTCGCATCAACTCGCACACCCATTTTTACAAATACGATTTACGTAAATACACTGACAGCATTCAATATTTGATATATCAATATTTTGCTGGAGACACTGCATTTCTTAGCACTGATGGCAACAGTATGGACAGTGTAAAAATAAATGCAATTGCAACAAAATTAATGCAATTACAACAAAATACTTTATACACACACATTAAACAGCAATTAGCCAGAGATACTGGTTTTGCTCGAAGATTCAAAGAAAATATGGAAGCAGTTGCCTACTTAAAAGGTAAAGGTGTAAACATTGTCGGTGCTGAAATTGGAAATGAAACAAATGCGGAATATGTAGTATTTGATGATGATTTCGATTATTTAGGATTTGACTGCACACAGATGCCCGCGAATTTTAATTTCAATATTTTATCACTTCCGATGAAATATTATATCGAAGGAATGATAAAAAACAATCTTATAGTTTCATTATATGCTGATAGTTTAAAAGCGAAGTATAATATTGTATCAGGTGTTCCAGCAGCAACGAGTCATAATTATTTGACTTTAAATGCCAACTACGAACCTATGCATATAAAACCGTATGATCTAGGTGCAAAAAAATCGGATTTGTGGAATAAATATTATGCATCACAACAGCAAGTGTTTGCCTTAATTCCGCATTTATATAGTCAGGAATTTATAGACTGTGCTGATTTTTTAGGTGCAGATACTATTTATGGATTGCCTGAAAAACGCATACATAAAATTGCTGAACGCTTTTATAAATTTTTCATCGATTCTTTAATTACATTCAATCTAAAGCGCGTAAATTATTATGGAAATAATAAGCCGCAATGGATTACAGAATGGAATTTTTCTGATGGTAGTTATGCCAATAATACATTTCTACATGCGCTTTATAATTACTATTTTATTCGGAAAGCCATAGAGATACATGATTTTTCGCCCAATTATGTTCAAATATTATTATACCATCATTTAGTTGGTGCTAGCCAAAATTGGCCTTTGATAAAAGTGTATAACACTGGCCAAAGTTTAATCACGCAGCAACAAATTACCTATCATCCATTCTATATTTGGAGTAATACAATTGCGCAACAAGTAAAAAAAGTTAAAACACCATTTTGGGCTACGACAGACAATCAGATTACAGATGTGTTTATAAACAATATAAAAAATGAGTTGATTATACAATTTGTAAATACAGATTCTGTAGCACATTTTATCGACTTAAAAAAAATAAGCATCACGGACAATAACACGGAATTAATTGCACAAAAAATAGATAGATATTGTTTAGATGCGGAAAATTTTATCAGCACTAACGGAAGCAATTGTGCATTTTTTACCAATCCAATGTATCAAAAAGCGTATCAAGTATTCGATGATTCATTGCAGCAACTTGACACATTATGGATGCCAGCTATCAGTATGGGAAAATTTACTTTACATTTGAAAAACAAATTGACAACAGCAGTTCAAAACGAGAAAAAAAACACTGTATTCCGTCTATTTCCAAATCCGGCGAAAGCTGAAATTTGTGTGCAGCATAGCAACACTTCAGCAAAAGCTAATTATCAATATATGATATATGATAGCCTCGGAAAATTAGTGGCAAATGGCATTATTACACAGCAAAATACTACGATAAATATCGAAAAATTTGCAAGAGGTAACTATGTTATTAATGTCATAAATAACAACGAATTCATTGATTCTCTGAAGTTTATAAAGTATTAATTTCTTTTTAACAAGTTTTTAACCGTGTCACATTGCTAAAAATTTGTCTCACTACTAATTGGTATGTATTTTTGTCTTAGATGAAAAAACTAACCATCATATTTCTTTTAACTATCTCACTGTTTAGCCAGCAAAAAAGCTATGCTGCAGGTGGTTTTTGCAGCATGTTGGATAAAATATGTATGCAAAAGAAAATAGATGCCGATGCGTTCAGTAATTTTTTTCAAAAAATAAACATCAATATTTCTAAAGCGTCCGACTTAGGCATGTATGCTAATATTTTCAAATGGTTATACACACCTTATCGTTATGGTGGAAAAACAGAAAGAGGAATTGACTGCTCTAACTATGTATTTAAGCTGATGGATGACTGCTCCGACACTTACGCGACGTCTAAGCAATTAGCAGATATTACCGATTATGTTGACCGTGAAGAATTGAAAGAAGGTGATTTAATATTTTTCAATATGAAAGGTTACGGCATTTCGCATGTTGGCGTTTACTTACAAGATGGAAAATTTACTCATTCCTCTTCCTCTAAAGGTGATACCATCAGTTCGCTTGACGAACCCTATTGGAACACGCGCTACTGTAGAGCTGGTAGAATAACTTCAAAATAATTTATCAAAAATATCCATAAAAAAGGTGCTCGACGAGCACCTTTTTTATTCGCCTATAAGTGTTATTATTAATTTTCTTCGTGAAGCTTTATTTCTAAATTCGCACAGAAAAATACCTTGCCATGTGCCTAAATAAAGCCTGTGATTTTTTATAGGAATAGTAATACAATGTCCTACTAAACTAGATTTTATATGTGCTGGCATATCATCACTACCTTCAATAGTGTGTTGGTAATATGGTTCATTTTCTTTTACTGCTCTATCAAACCAAGCTTCAAAATCTATACGCACATCAACATCAGCATTTTCATTAATCATAATTCCAGCCGATGTATGTTGTATGAAAATATGACAAATGCCTGTCTGCGGAAATGTAGAGATAGATTGTAAAATTTCCGCTGTAATCAAGTGAAACCCTCTTGGATAAGCATTTAGCAGTATTTCAAACTGACGAACCACACTTAAAGCTATCATTTTATTTTAACATAATATCTGAAAAGATGCCATAAATTTCGAAAACCATACATTTGTATTTTAAAATTAAGTATTATGTTACCAACTTCAGACACGCTCAATAGAGTATCAGAATCTGCAACAATAAAAATGGCACAACTCAGCAGAGAGTTGGCAGCGAAAGGTGTAAATGTCATTTCACTTTCATTAGGTGAACCTGATTTTAATACACCAAAACACATTAAAGAAGCAGCAAAACAAGCCATCGACAGTGGAAAGTATGACTCGTATTCTCCAATTGCTGGTTATTTAGATTTAAAGCAAGCTATTTGCGAAAAATTAAAACGCGACAATAATCTAGAATACAAGCCAGAAAATATTGTTGTTTCTACTGGCGCTAAACAAAGCTTAGCAAATGTTTTTATTTCCTTTTTAAATGAAGGTGATGAAGTCATTATTCCTGCACCATTTTGGGTTTCTTATCCAGAGCAAGTAAAATTGTGCAACGCCACTTGTGTTATCGTGCCTACTACTGTAGATGCTGATTTTAAAATGACTGCAGAGCAGTTAGAGAAAGCGATTACTCCAAAAACAAAATTCTTAGTGTATTCGTCGCCAAGCAATCCGACAGGCGCAGTATATACGCGTGATGAATTGGCTGCTTTTGTACAAGTATTAGAAAAGCA
>JADKZZ010000085.1 GCA_020848475.1 Chitinophagales bacterium
GAACCATTGGCAAACCTGGAGCAGTTACGCCACTTGCATGCAAGTCTGGACAATGCAAATGATTCAGGTACCAAATATTCGGATTTTTTAAAGTGAGATGTGGATCGTTGCATAAAAAAGGCTTTCCAGTTTTTGTTTTATTGCCGCTAAGTGTCCAAGCATTACTACCACTAATTTGTGGCATGTATGGACCTTTCATCGCTTGAAATTTTCCTGAAACATCTAAGATGTTAAACTCTATTCCTTTTGGCAATGTAATTGGATTTTCTTTAGGATAAGTATTGTCTAATTCAGCTGCGGCTGCGGCGCCAACTGCTTCTATTAATTTCGCTCTGATAATTTCATCATACCAACCCCAAGTCAGCAAGGAAATCAGTAATCGGCTAAACGAGGCAACGTCCATAGGATGCCATTTTTCTGGTTTAAATTTCAACAAAGTAAACTCTATTGGCAATTTAAAATCGGCGCTGGTGATATAAGCATTAATGCCATGGCAATAATCAATAATAATTTGCTGCTCCGATTCGTCAAATAATTCCCAATCTAATTTGGCCACACGTTCATAGCCCATTGTACGGGCAATACGGTCACTGTCTAGTGCTTTTATGCCTATAATTTCACTCAGTGTGCCTCTTGCTACTTTCCTATTTAATTCCATTTGAAATAAACGATCTTGCGCATGTACATAACCTTGAGCAAACATCAAATCATTAATATTATTAGCGTAAATATGTGCAATACCTAACTCATCTCTTATTATCTCTACATCTTCTTTTAATCCACTTATGCTGAGCTTGCCATCAATCTTTGGCAAACGCGTTCTACTTATTTCTTTTAGGACAGGTTTTAGTACAGCACCACTTATATTATTTAATACAGACATTATTAAAATTTAGTGCTTAAAGATAGAAAATAAACAAATTACTAGGTTTAGGTCAAAAAAATAGACTAAAAGTAAGTAATCATGGAATAAATAATTATATTTGAAACCCTATTTTAAACAAAAGGACATAAAACCTCATTATATAAAAAGGTATGAAGACAAATGTAAAACTATTAGCGCAAATCTGTGAAGTAGCAGGCGCTCCAGGACATGAGCAGCGAGTACGAGAAATTGTACTAAAAAATATCAAAGGCGTAGCTGACAAAATTGAACAAGATAATCTTGGAAATATTTATGCTATAAAAAAAGGAAAAGATAGTAGTAAACGTGTGATGATTGCAGCACACATGGATGAGATTGGTTTTATGGTAAAACATATTGACAACAATGGTTTCTTACGTTTTCACACCTTAGGTGGTTTTGACCCAAAAACATTAACAGCACAACGTTTTATTGTGCATGGTAAAAAAGATTTAATTGGTGTAATGGGCAGTAAACCAATTCACATTATGACACCAGAAGAGCGCAACAAACCAGTTCATATCCATGATTTTTTTATAGACTTAGGTTTGCCTTATAAAGAGGTTATAAAATATGTTTCAGTAGGTGATGTAGTTACACGCGACCGACAGCTGATAGAAATGGGTGACTGTGTCAATTGTAAATCTATCGACAATCGTGTTGCTGTTTATATATTAATAGAAACATTGAAATTACTAAAAGATTGCCCTTATGATGTATATGGTGTTTTCTCCGTACAAGAAGAAGTAGGCATTCGTGGTGCCAACGTTGCTGCTCACAATATTAATCCTACGTTTGGTTTTGGTTTAGATACAACAATTGCCTACGATTTACCTGATTCTAAACCAGAAGAACAAATCACAAAATTAGGAGAAGGTGTTGCCATTAAATTGATGGATGCGTCAACTATCTGTGATTATAGAATGGTAAAATACCAAAAAGAAATTGCTGACAAATTTAAAATAAAATGGCAAGTGGAATTGTTACCAATGGGTGGCACAGATACAGCAGGTATTCAGCGTATGGGAAAAAGTGGTGCTATTGCCGGTGCCATATCTATTCCGACTCGTCATTTACACCAAGTGATAGAAATGGCGCATAAATCAGATATTGAAGCAAGCATACAATTACTAAAACATTGTATAGAAAACTTACATAAATACGATTGGAGTCTGAAATAAAAATTATGTTTAATTAAATTAGAAAAAGAGTTTTGAGAATTCAAGACTCTTTTTTTTGTGTAAGTATAACAAGTGAAAAAATAAAAAAACACACAGATAAATTTGTATCTTTCTATTACAAATCAACAGAAAGATGATGAAAAGGATTCTTCTATTCTTACTTTTTACAAATGTATTTTCGACGCTATTTTCTATTGAGGTCAACACCAAAAACATCAAAATAATTCGAGATAAATTTGGCGTGCCTCACATTTATGGCAAGACAGATGAAGAAGTAGCGTATGGCTTAGCATGGGCAACAGCTGAAGATGATTTTAAAAGTATGCAAGAAAATTTCTTAACTGCTCGTGGCCGGCTCGCAGAAGTGAAAGGTAAAGACGGCGCCATTATGGATTTTGTTTGTGCTGTGTTAGGCGCTCGCGAAAGCGTGGAAAAATTATATGACAAAAGCTACTCTCCTAAATTCAAAAACATGTTGAGTGCTTACGTTAAAGCTTGTAATCGATATGCAGCTTTACATCCAGAAAAGGTATGGATAAAAGACGCATTTCCAGTTACAGAAAAAGATGTAATTGTTGGATATGCAATTGGTTTGGCTTTGATGACCAATGTTCCATTTTCTATCATGAAAATCAATGATGGCACTATTGAAAATAAAACACTGAGCTCACCTAAAGGCAGCAATGCATTTGCTGTAAATAGCAAGAAAACAAAAGATGGCAATACGTACCTTGGCATCAATTCGCATCAGCCTTTAGAAGGACCGTACTCTTGGTACGAAGCACATTTACATTCTGAAGAAGGTTGGAATATCTTAGGAGGCACCTTTCCTGGTGGCGTTACTATTTTCCACGGTGCCAATGAGCATTTAGGTTGGGCGCATACTGTAAGCTTTGCCGACCACGATGATGTATATGCACTAAAAATGCATCCGACAGATAAAATGAAATATGAATTTGATGGAAAATGGTTAGTGCTACAAGAAAGAAAAGTAAAATTAAAAGTAAAACTATTTTGGTTTATAAAAATTCCAATTACAAAAAAATATTATGAAAGTGTTTATGGTCCTGTATTAGAAAAAGAAGGCAAATTTTATGCTTTGCGATTTCCGTCAGCATTTGACATACGTGGTGCGGAGCAATGGTATCACATGAATAAAGCTACAAACTTAAACGAGTTTCAAGGTGCACTAAAACAAATGGCATTGCCTGGCATGAATATTATATATGCTGACAAAAATGACAACATAATGTATATCGACAATGGCCATTTTCCTAGGCGTGCAAAAGGTTATGATTGGTGGCATGTGGTGCCCGGAAATACGTATAAAACACTTTGGAAGCCCAATGATTACTATGGTTACGACTCATTGGCAAAAGTAATTAATCCTGCCTGTGGTTATCTATTTAATAACAATAACACACCTTTTAACTGCACGGCAAAAGAAGATAATTTAAAGAAAGAAACTCAGCCACTCAATGAATATTATTTTGCCTATAACGACAATCGAGCATTGCGGACAAGTTATCTGTTTGCCTCAAAAGGAAAGATTTCGTATGAGGAGTTTAAACAAATAAAATACGACCAATCATTTATGAATCCAGCATTTAATTATGCTATGATAAA
>JADKZZ010000086.1 GCA_020848475.1 Chitinophagales bacterium
TATGAAAGTGGTGTGCGTGATACAGCATTTTTAAGAAATTTTGTGGAGAATGCAAACAATGCGCAAGATGAATCAGCACAGCCAGCATTAAAAGATTATTTGCAGCAATCAAACTATAATTTATCGCCTGACAATATCAGATTAATAAGCCTATTGACGAATAGCATTCACGACACTGGATATGCCATTTTACAAGATAATAAAACACTTTTTTATGAAACGCTTGGCATTAAAAACGTGGACAACCAGATTGAAGAATTAGTGTGGATTGAAGCAAAAAAAGCCAGTAAAAAAGGCACTGACAAAGAAGCTTTCAAAAAAATAATTCAACAATATTTACCAGAAAAAACGGAAATTCTTTGTGCCGAGTTTGAATTAAGCTTACTAAAGCGAGCTGCCAATTGGAAAGCCTATTTACCAAAAGCATTAGCATTTGCCGATAAATTCTGTAAAAATGATTTCGAGCGTTTAAATAGCATTGCTGGCACATTATGGGAAAACTATAAAGACAAAACGACGCTTGGCAAAGCATTACAATTTGCATTGCGATCTGTAGAATTAAATAGTAATTTCGATAACAATGATACAGTTGCGCGCTTATATCAAAAATTAAATAACAAATCGAGCGCAAAAAAATATGCGGAAATTTCTTTAGCGTTAGCACAAAAATATGGCATTGATACTTTTTCTATAGAAGAATTGTTGAAAGCATTGAAATAGATTATTTCACTTTAGTATCGGCTAAAGATATTTTTATTGTTTCACTTTTATTCATATCTGAATTTAAAATAAAAGTACGCACCAATACATTATCATCAATGGAAACAGCGGCTGTATTTGGCGTTATGCTTCCTAAATTTTCTGCAAATAGCAACAACTGATTTTCTTTTTTATTCAAAGTCAAAGGAATGGTATGTTTCTCTTTCTTCAATAAAAAATCTGTCAAAATCCATTTATCATTAAACTTAAGGGAAATAATATCACCGTCTTCTTTATTATTGTCCCAAACCTTCAATACAATTTTATTTTTCTTAACAGTCCAAGTTTTGGTAGAAACTTGTTTGCGTTTCAACACTTCATCAGCGCGAATTTTTTTGGCAGACACCAAGGAGTCTGAGCGTTTTTCTTTGGCATTAAATGTTGTATCACTATGTTTGGATCGCAATATAACAGTGGTAAAACATTGAAATCCTGGCGAAAAATTTCCATCACCATCGAGATTGGTAAATTCTTCTATTTTATGATAAACAGGATTGCGATATAAGTCCAATTCCATTTTATTATTTGCCGATTTCTTCAACAAGAAATAACCTGTAAAACAGTCTTCAATATGCAGATAAGGATATGGAAATTCAGCTATTTTTTCCAACTTTCTGATGTATAGTTTTTCTGCTATCATTTCTGTTTGCAATAAAAATTCGCCTGTATAATCTTCGCTAAAGAGTTTCATTTTTATAGTAAACTCACCTTCGCGCTTTTTTGCTGCTATTTCAGCATGAATAAAATAATCTCTATCGTCAACATGTCCGACTATTGTGCCACGCCATTTACCTTCTATAGCATCATTTGCTTGTAATGAGTTTACAAATAAAAACAAAAGCAGATATGTCAAAACACTTTTCATATAGCCTGTAGTTGATTATAAATTTTCACACATTCAGCTGCTTCTTTTACGTCATGCACGCGCAAAATACTTGCACCTTGTTGCAAAGCAATGCTGTTTACCGCTGTTGTGGCATTTAATGCATTTTCTGGATTTGTATTTAGCAACTTATACAGCATACTTTTCCTAGACAAACCTACTAAAACTGGTTTATTCAATTGCTCAAAAATGGATAAATTTTTCAATAATGTATAATTTTGTGGTATTGTTTTTGAAAAACTAAAACCTACATCTATGATAACATCATTTATGCCAAACTTTTTTGCTGTTTCGATTTTTGCAGAAAAATAATCAAACACAGAAGTAATTACATCAGTATATTCAAACTGTTGATGCATGGTTTCAAAGTCGCCAAGCCTGTGCATCATTATATAAGGACAGTGATATTTTGCAGCAACACGCATGATATTTTCATCGGCATGACCACCTGAGATATCATTAATGATAGTAGCGCCATGTTGAATGCAAATCTCTGCCACATCACTCCTAAATGTATCAATGCTGATTAATGCTTCTGGAAAATGACGATGAACAGCTTCTACAATTGGAATAATACGATTAATTTCCACTTCTGCTGATACTTGAACCGAATTTGGCTTTGAAGACACAGCACCAATATCAATAATATCAGCACCTTCTTGTAACATCTTCTCGGTTTGCTGAAGCAATGTATCTATAGACGGAAATTTGCCACCATCATAAAATGAATCAGGTGTGCAGTTCAAAATGCCCATTATCAATGGTTGTGCTGCAACAAAGAGTTTACCTTTACAATTCAGTGTAAATTTTTTCATAAAAAAGTGAATTCACGGCAATATCAGCACAAAGTTATGTATTTTTAGCCACTGAATAACATTTTACTGTGAACGAAAACACTATTACGCAATATGAAAACGCATTTGCCTCGTGCAAAGATGTTTTTTTGAAAAAGACGAAAGACTATGGCACCTCGTGGCGCATCTTACGTGCTCGTTCTATTACCGATCAAATTTACATCAAAGCAAAACGCATCAGAACAATTGATGAAACTGGCGAGAACAAAGTTGGAGACAGCATCGAATCTGAATTTATTGGTTGCGTAAATTATGGCATCATCGCGATTATTCAATTACAATTGGAACACAAAAAAGATTATGCTATTGAACTCAAATACGAAGAAGCAGAAGTGCTTTTCGATGAGCAATACAGCATTATAAAAAAATTATTTTTAGCCAAAAACCACGACTATGGCGAGGCTTGGCGCGATATGCGCATCAGCTCGTTTACCGATTTAATTTTATCTAAATTACATCGCATCAAACAAATCGAAGAGAATAAAGGACAAACTATTATTTCAGAAGGAATAGATGCCAACTACATGGACATAGTAAATTATGCCATTTTTGCATTGATAAAGCTGAATGAAAAATAAAACAGAATAGTAAAAAAATTAACTCAAATTATTATTAGACAATAAATATCATGGATTTAATTACACTTATTGGAATGTTTGCAGCAATTGCTGTTGTATTTACACTAATTGGAAAATTTTTATTTAAACAAGGCAATTTGCCTATCAATTTCTTGCGTTATTTTGTTGGCGTTTGGTTTGTGTTTTCTGGTGTGGTAAAAGCAATAGATCCTGCTGGAACTGCAATAAAAATGGAAGAATATTTCGAGATTTTTGAAAAATCGGCACCTTTACTTTCATTTCTATGGAAACTCATGGCAGAACATGCTTTAGCTGTTTCGTTTACTATGATTATTTTCGAAATCTATTTAGGAATTGCATTAATATTAGGCACTTGGAAAAAGGTGACAATTTGGTTGCTAATTATATTAATCGCTTTCTTTACATTCTTAACTGGCTATTCTGCAAAAACTGGAAAAGTAACAGACTGCGGTTGCTTCGGTGATTTCTTGAAATTAGCACCCATACAATCGTTTTATAAAGATGTATTTTTGTGTGTACTTATTCTAATTATTTTATTTGGTCAAAAATCAATAAAAGAGATTTTTGGTAAAATAATCAATCGTGGACTATTGCTGTTATTAACAATTGCATCGATTGCATTTGCTTACAGAAATATTTACTTCGAGCCTATAAAAGATTTTAGACCTTATCAGGTTGGCAGTTCTATTCCAGAAGGTTTAAAATTACCTGCAAATGCGAAACCTTATAAGTATGAAAACACATTTATTTATAAAAATAAAAAAACTGGAGAAGTAAAAGAATTTAAAGGCACATGGCCACAAGACATCGACAATTGGGATTTCGTAGATAGAAAAGATGTCATGATTCAAAAAGGTGATGATCCAAAATTGAAAGATTTTGCTATAAAAGATGCGAATGGCGAAGATTATACTTCTGTATTTTTTGAAGAAGAAGAATATTTATTTTTTATCATCATTCCAGAATTAAAAAAGGTAAATGAAGATGGTTATATTAAATTATTGAAAGTAACAGATGCAGCAGCAGACGATGGCAAACTCGTGTATATTTTAACTGGCAGTTTGATTGATGACATGAAAGCATTTGAAGAAAAACACAACAAAGAATACGATTACGAAATTTATAACACTGATGCAACGCCATTAAAAACAATTATGCGCTCAAATCCAGGTTTATTAATTTTGAAAAAAGGAATTATTGTGGCTAAATATCATTTTAATGAATTAACTACTTATGCTGATTTGAAAAAAAGTGTACTAAAATAAATAACTTGTCATTGTATGATGTCAACATTCATTTTCAATAAACTATTCTACGGCTTGCTTGTACTTTTAGGAGTAGTATTTGTGATATTTGGCTTGTTCAATATATTACCTGTCGACCCGGCACGTCTTACTCTTGGGCAGCGCGCCGATATCGAATCTGTAGAAGCGATAAACAAAGAATTTGGATTAGACAAGCCTAAGTATGTGCAGTTAGCACTCTATTTAAACGACCTCTCGCCTATTGCTGTTCACGAAAATACTAAAGAAGCTAAAGAGAAATATAGCTACACAAAACTTTTTGCAGTAAGCAAAGAAAAAGCATTAGTGCTAAAAATGCCTTACCTCCGACGTTCCTACCAAACGAAAGAAAATGTCTCAGTTTTTTTTGCACGAACAATTCCAACAACTGTCTTATTGGCAATTACTTCTATCCTATTGGCTATTATCATTGGGATTCCATTAGGTGTTATCGGCGCACTTAAACAACATTCGTGGTTCGATAACATTGCAATGTCAATTTCTGTGCTTTGGATTTCTGCACCTTCCTTCGTTACGGCAATGGTGCTTAGTTTATACTTTGGCTATAAGTGGCACGATTTTACAGGGCTTGAAGTTAGCGGTCCATTATTTTGGATTAACGATTACGGTGAAGAAGTGCTTTTACTAAAAAATCTCATTTTACCTACTATTGCTTTAGGAACGCGACCTGTTGCTATTATATATCAACTTACACGTAGTTCTATGCTCGATGCATTAGGGTATGACTATGTGCGCACTGCACGTGCAAAAGGCTTATCGGAATCAACAATCATTATTAAACATACATTACGAAATGCGCTAAACCCTGTAATTACAAGTATTTCAGGCTGGTTTGCCTCTTTATTAGCGGGTGCTTATTTCGTAGAAATTGTGTTTAACCTAGATGGTTTAGGAAGTAAAACTGTACAAAGCTTGAACACATTCGATTTTCCAGTAGTCATGGGTTCAATCTTGTTTGCTGCTACTGTTTTTATCATCATGAATTTCTTAGTGGATATGCTATATGCTATTTTAGACCCAAGAATTAGAATTAGTAAATAGTTTTTTTGATGCACTATAGAATAATACATCACATGATATAGCTTTTTAATTCAATGCATACGCTAATAAAAGACGTATGCCGTACAACACTACTTAGCTCTTAATCTGCTAGGCAGTCTTTTGGTAATGCCAATTTGATGAAAAATCGATTTTAAAAACTCTAAGAATGGACTTGCATCTACGTTTGGTTTTTTGCCATTTCCAATACGTTTTAATTGCGCTGAATACCACGACACTTCCATAATTCCCATGTTATCTATCATCGGAATACCTGTTTTTATTGGCTTTACGCTGTGTTTTGGCAATTTACCGCTCAAGAGTTTATTTGGTACATCTGTTTCAATTGCCAAATGTCGAGCAATGCCGACAAAATCCACTGCATTTGAGCTAATCGCATTTGCCATGCCTTCAGCTGTACGAAATCCACCAGTAACGGCAATTGGAATGGTACAAACTTTTCGCGCTTTTTCGGCAAAGTCCATAAAATAAGCTTCCCGCATTTTTGTGCTTTCTTTTATCGCAATGCCTGTCATTGCTGGCTCTTCATAGTTGCCACCAGATATTTCTAATAAATCGATACCTGCATCTGCAAGTGCACGTATCGTATCTAAAGATTCGTCTTCGCTAAAACCACCACGTTGGAAATCGGCAGAATTTAATTTGATACTTACAGGAAAATCAGGACCAACTTGCGCACGCATTGCATGATACACTTCTAACACAAAGCGTCTTCTATTTTCAGGATTGCCACCCCATCGATCATTTCGTATGTTGTGATGTGGCGATAAAAATTGGCTTACCAAATAGCCATGTGCTCCATGTATTTGCACACCAGAAAATCCGGCTTTTTTCACAATTCTTGCTGCATTGCCAAAGCGTTGAATGATGTCTAAAATCTCATTATCAGTCAACTCGCGTGGAGTAGCAAAGTAAGGTCGCATATCAGTGCGGAATGGCACCGATGACGGTGCAACATTTTCTTTGTTTAAGCCTCTTGGCGATTGTTTGCCCACATGATTTAACTGCACCCAACAATGTGTGTTATTTCTTGTTGCCGCTTTTGCCCATGCCTTTAATTGTGGCAAATGTTTTTCATCTTCAATAATCACATTGCCTGGCTCTCCAAGTGCACGTTTATCAATCATCACATTTCCTGTAACACAAATACCAATTCCACCATCAGCCCAAGTGCCGTAAAGTGTATTTAATGCTGTCGTTGGCGCTCCATTTTTGTCGCCTAAACCTTCACTCATTGCTGACTTTAAAAAACGGTTTTTCACCGTGTTGCCATTTTGAAAAGTAAATGCTTGTCCGATTACTCTTTTTGCTTCCATTGTTCAATTAATTAATACTAAAATAGTGCTCATTGAAATAAGTAAATAAGCTGATTATTTCTTATTGCTATACTTGCAAAAATAAGATTTTTTAATAAGGCAATATTTATCAATAGATAATAAGAAAAATAGCATGAGATAAATAAAAACGCATTCAACTTTTTCAATAAAATATCATTTCATGATAGGGAAATATAGATTTATGTATCTTTGTTTTAACACACATTTTAAACAAAATAAATTCTACATAAATGCTTATTTTTTTAGTTGGTTTTATGGGTTGTGGCAAATCATATGTTGGGCGACATCTTGCTCCACTTTTGCAATATGACTATATCGACTTAGATAAATTTATTGAAGATAATGAAGGCATGAGTGTTAAAGAAATTTTTGAACAAAAAGGCGAAGCATATTTTAGAAACTTGGAGCAAAATTTTATCAATAACATTGATGCCCAACAAAACATTGTAATCAGCACGGGTGGTGGTGCGCCTTGTTTTTTTGACAATATGGAAATAATGAATACCAAAGGCATCACCATATATTTGAATAGAAGTAAAAAAACTACGCTTGAACGCTTACACAAAGGAAAGCACAAACGACCACTAATTGCTGATTTGTCTGATGAGGAATTATCCGATTTTTACGATGAGCGATTAGCTGGTAGAAAACCATTTTATGACAAAGCCCAATTACATGTTGGCGATGCTGACATCGAGACAATTCTTGCTATGATACGAGAAAAAATAAATTAATTAATTTTAATTTTCTTGCCAATAAAATGTGGCTGTGTATTAAGAACATACAAATCTAAAAACAACAATACGCGAGCGGCTTTTTCTCTGAAAAAAGTATATAAGCCACTTCTAAAACTGACATCATTTGCATTAAAAGCAAGCGCATCAATGCCATATTTTTGTGCAATAAACAAGGCACGTTCATTGTGGAATTTCTGTGAAATGATGGTCACTTTATTTTGCCCAAAAACTTTTTTACTTCGAATGACAGAGTCATGTGTTCTAAATCCTGCGAAGTCGCAAACCATGCATGAGTCTGGAATGCCTAATGCAATAAAAGTATCTAAAAAATCTTGCGGTTCATTGTAGCCATGCCAGCCATTATCGCCACTTATTAAAATACGATCAATTTTTTTAGCTTTCCACAGTGCATACGTGGCATCTACTCTAAACTTCCAAAATGGATTAATCGTAACTTTGTCGTCCATTGTTTTACAAGTTCCCAATAGCAAACCTACTCTATTATATGGTCTTTCTGAAACGGAAGTATATAATTTATCCTTTGCATTTTTTTCGACAATATGAGAAATATAAAACACAAAAAAAGTGATAACACTTGCCAATGGCAAATAAAATTTCAATAGTAATTTCTTAGAAAATACGCGACTTAAATCGATAGTCATTATATACAGCTATTTTATCTTATAAAAATATTTCAGCTGTAATTCTAATGGTAGTGATGCGTAGCTAAAGAAATTATCTTTATATGGCACCTTATTTTTCTCTAACAATCTCACCATGTTAAAACCTGTTGCTCCTACATAAAAGCGTTCATCGTTCAGCTCTGTATAAAAATCGATTTCTGTTGCACTGCTTTCGTCAAACTTAAAATTATTTTCACACATCGGATCGTTCTCTAATAGATATGGTGTTGGTTTTATTTCGCTAATATGTTGTTTCAGTTCGTGTTCCATCATCAAGCTGGTGCCTTCTAATTTTTCCCAAAAATTCTCTGGCGTACTGATGTAGAATTTTTTCTTTTTAAAGAAATCAACGCCACGTTTTGTGCGCATTTTTAAAAACTGAGTAAATAATTTTTTCTCTTCGTCAAAAGATGTAGCAGCAACTGCTTTTTTCAAAATCTCATTCTCTAATTTCAGTGTATCTCTAAAAGCTTGATTAGACAAATAAATAGTTTGCAAGCTGTCCATATCTATCATCTTTTTTTCTTGGTACAAACGTAGTACGTAGGTAAGAATTGCCTCATTGGAATATTGATATTGATGATACAATTCATGCATCAATGCAATTGCCCATTCTTGTGTGGTGTTTATCACTACCTTTTCTTTTCGCGTTAATTCTGGCGAACTGCAAAATAAAACTGGTGTTCTATAATTAATATAAGCTTTTGCTTTTGGATCAAATTGAAATTGAGTTTCCATTACAAATTTTGCGCTATCTAATGGCATACGCAATTTCCAAATATTCCAATCATAATCATTTTCAACAATTGCATATTTACTCACTTTATCTTTCATTTCCGGTAATGGATTTATAAAGTAGGATGCTGAATCAGTGAAATATACAACGGTGCCTGGGAATTCATTATTTGAAAAATTTTTCCAAAATAAATTGCCTACGTATTTTTTGATTTGACGGATATACTCAAATCTTTCAATAATAATTTTTTCTTCTGAAGTTGGTTGCAGTATTTGTGCTTCGGTACAAATACTATTAAGCAATAAGAAAATTAAGACAAAAAATTGAATAACAGATTTCATAATTATAGTTTTTGTAATTCTAATTTAAAACAAATATGCACCTTCTGGCAAATTATTTTCCATTTTTACAATAATATGTTCATTTAAAGTTGTCGCAATTGGAAATCCAACGACATCTGCTTTAATGGGAAACGTTTTATGTGTTCTATCAACAAGAATGCCAATAATTATTTTTTTTGGATAAAATGCTGTCAATGGCTTCAGTGCATAAAACAAAGTTCTGCCAGTATTTCCTACGTCGTCAATCAATAGTATCGTTTTATTATTCAAATCTAAATCATCAGACAAATAGACTTCTTCAGCAAGTGGTGACGTTTTATTAATTACAATAGAAGAAAATTCTACCTTTTTATTTGGTTGATAAGATGTAATCTTATCTGCAATAATTTTTGCCAATGTTAAACCGCCACCTGGTGCAATGCCTAATATCACCAAATCATCGTTATCATAAGTCAATTCTAAAGCTTGAAACGCCATTCTGTCCAGCTTTAATTCTATTTTTTGTTTATCTAATATTTTCTGAGCACTCGATGGTATTAACATAAAAATCTGTTTAGATTTATTCCAAATAAGTTATATTTAATCATTCTTTCAAATAAGGAACTAAAAATAAGTAGATAATGCTGTATTTTCGCAATTAATTCAAATAAATTACTGATGTTATTTTTAAAAATCTTTCAAATCCTGTTATTTATCGGCTTAGTTGGCGGAACATTCTACTTTGCCTTCAAGAAATTTAAAGAAATTTATGACAATATCATGATGGGCCAAGCAGAGAAAATAAACTCTACACTTGGTTTCCGCATCAAAAGTATGTTGCTCATTGCATTTGGTCAGAAAAAAATGTTTAAGCTGACGTTTGCTGCTTTATTGCACTTAGTGATTTATGTATCATTTTGTATTACTCAAATTGAACTCTTAGAAATATTTATCGATGGATTGACTGGCTCACACCGTATCATTTATCACGCTGTAGAAAATATTCCATTTTTGCATACACTCTATCTAGTCGTTATAAATTTTATTGAAATTCTTTCCTTGCTAACATTCTTTGTAACCATCATCTTTATTTTAAGAAGAACAACATTTAAAGTAGAGCGTTTTCAAAAACCAGAATTAAAAGGTTGGCCTTGGAAAGATGCTTTATTAATTTTAGCTTTTGAGCTAACGCTCATCACCTTTATATTTTTAATGAATGGCGCAGACAGTGCATTACATATCAAAGAACATGGTGAAGGTTATGGCTTTTTCTTAAGCAGTGCTATTGGGGGAATGTTGCAATCATTACCATCAGGATTATTACAAGCATTAGAGCGCATTGGTTGGTGGGGACACTTATGTATGGTTATGGGTTTTATTTTATATTTACCTTATTCCAAACATCTACATATATTATTGGCATTTCCGAATACCTTTTTTACAAGACCTGAGCCTAAAGGCGAAATTCATAATATGCCTGCTATACAGCATGAAGTACAATCAATGATTGACCCTAGCTTTGTTGTGCCAGCATCTGATGGTGAAGTAAAATTTGGCGCGAAAGATGTATATGATTTATCATGGAAAAATTTATTAGATGCATATACTTGTACAGAATGTGGAAGATGTACTGCTGCCTGTCCTGCTAACCAAACTGGCAAAAAACTATCGCCGCGTAAAATAATGATGGACACGCGTGACCGTATGGAAGAAATTGCCGCTTGCAAAAAAGAACACGGACCTGAATTTGTGGACAACAAAAGTTTATTAGGTGATTATATCACTGGCGAAGAATTACGTGCTTGTACAACATGTAATGCGTGTGTAGAAGAATGTCCTGTTAATATTTCTCCATTAAGCATCATAATTGAATTAAGAAGAAATTTAATCATGGAAGCATCTGACTCACCTGCTGAGTGGAATAATATTTTTGCCAACTTGGAAAACAACCAAGCACCGTGGCAGTTTTCACCTAATGACCGCTTAAACTGGACAGAAGAACTCAATTAATACAACACTCTATTTTTCAAAAATAATCAAATAAAAAAATGCAATATAAAGTACCTGTAGTTTCAGAATTAGTAGCCGAAGGCAAAACACCTGATGTTATTTTTTGGATTGGCTGTGCCGGCAGTTTCGACCAACGTGCACAACGAGTAACCATTGCTTTCACAAAAATATTAAACCAGCTCAATATCAATTTCGCCGTGCTCGGCACTGAAGAAGCTTGCACTGGCGATCCAGCAAGACGTGCTGGAAATGAGTTTGTTTTTCAAATGTTGGCACAACAAAACATTGCCACATTAAATGGCTATGGCATCAAAAAAATCATTACGACTTGCCCACATTGTTTCAATACCATTAAAAATGAATACCCTGCTTTAGGCGGTCTGTATGAAGTAGTACATCACTCAACATATTTACAACAACTCATCAACGATGGTCAGCTGAAAGTAGAAGGTGGAACGTTTAAAGGCAAGCGTATTACTTATCATGATTCTTGTTATTTAGGCAGAGCTAATGAAATATATGAAGCACCACGCGCCGTTATTGAAGCATTAGATGCTGATTTAGTAGAAATAAATAAATCGAAGAAAAACGGCTTGTGCTGTGGTGCAGGTGGTGCGCAAATGTTTAAAGAAGATGAGCCAGGCAACAAACGCATCAACGTAGAACGCACGGAGCAATTAACAGAAGTATATCCTGATGTGATAGCTGTTGCTTGTCCTTTCTGTAATACCATGATTACTGATGGTGTTAAAGGCGAAAACAAACAAGACGACATTAAAGTATTAGACATTGCAGAAATGGTAGCACAAGCAAATAACTATTAATTGCAATTGCACTTTAATTTTTTCTAAGCTTTCATTCTTGTTCATGATGCATAATAAATCTATATGCTAACTCCTTATCATTTATTGCCAGACAATGCCAAAGTTTGGATTTTCCAAGCCAATCGAAGCCTTACACAAGATGAAGTTTGGGAAATCAGTGATATCTTGGAAAATTTTACAGACAGATGGCAATCACATGGCAGAGACATTGCCGCTTTTGGCTCTTTATATTACAGACGATTTGTGGTATTGATGGCTGATGAGAGTGCTTTTACTTTGAGTGGTTGTTCTATTGACATTGCTACTAAGCTGATGAAAGAATTAGAGAGTGCTTATGATTTACAATTCTTCGACAGAATGAAATTGTGCTATAAAGTCACGAATGACTTAGTAGGCAGTTTTTCATTATCACAGCTTGCAGAAAATATTGCTTCTGGTAAAATAAAAAAAGATACCATCGTATTCAATAATCTTGTTGACACAAAGTTAGATTTCGAAACCAAATGGGAACAAGCATTACAGCTTACACCTTACGCCAAATTTTTAGATTAGTCGATATTTTTTTCTTACTTTTACAGAAAGTATTCGCTATGCGAAAAATAATTTTCTATCTTTTTATTGCAATCATATTTGTTGGTGGTTGCGCGCGTCCTTATCGCAAAATAAATATGTCAGCTATTCCATTTAAAGAATATCGACAAGAGAATAATATTAGTTATTCATTGCGTCAAGGTGTATTGTATAATTTAAAAAACTACTACTTTGCACGTAGAGAGCAGAAGAAAAATATGAGCTTGGTTGCGGTGAAAATCGTTAACAAATCAGAATTACCTGTAAACATTAATGATTTGCAGTTTACTTGCGGCGCAGCCTTACCTATTCAGCGTGTAGGCATCGATGAATACTATAATGCTATTAAACAAAAATCAGCATTGTATTGGCTGTATGCAGTTGGATTTGCAGTGTATCCTAAGCCAGCTTTTTATACAGATCCAGTTAGCGGCACACAAGTGCCGAAGGCTGACAATCCAAAGAAATTCATAAAAAACGGAAAACAAATTATTCCTTTGCCGTTTGGCTTGCCAGTAGCAGCTGCCAATTATGCAATAGCTTATAAAGCAAATAAGAAAATGATGTTGGATTTCAAATTGCTCGATTTATCGAACAGAGTCATACAACCATTTGACAGCATACAAGGCATACTTACGTTTAAAAACATTGCCAACTGTGGTGATATTTTTATAACAACAAACCCGAAATAATTTTTACGTGCTAACTCATAGCATCAAGTGTTTTTTGCCTGTATTTTATTTTTTTTATTTTTTAAAAGACAAACTGTCTCGTCCAGAAATAGGTTTACACTAAAAACAGAGTAAAAATCAAAAAGCCAGACTCCGATTCCGGCGGACGGCATTCTAATTCCCCACCATCGCGAAGCTCAACACTTTTAATAATATAGCTTTATAAAATAAATAGATATTTTTGTGGCTTAAACAACAAAAAGCTACTTTTTACCATGACTGACATCAACAACACACTCACACAACGATTTTTACAAGTAGGAAAAATTGAAGGATACAGCTATTTAGCTTTATTATTAATAGCAA
>JADKZZ010000087.1 GCA_020848475.1 Chitinophagales bacterium
TATTGCTGAGTGTATCTGATTTATTTCCATTTAATATTACAGCCAAGACTTGGCACTTGAATTTCACTTACGGCAATGCCTGCCAAAATATTATCTAAAGCAGCACGTATATCATGTCCATCAGAGAAACTATCATTTTTTGGCCTTGAATTGTCAAGCTGGCCGCGATATACACATGATAAATTTGCATCAAAAATGCTAAAATCCGGCGTGCATGCGGCATGATATGCCTTTGCGACTTCCTGTGATTCATCGTACAAATAAGGAAATGGATAGCCTTCTTCGTTTGCTGTTATTTTCATTAATTCTGGTGCATCTTGCGGATAATTGACAATATCGTTGGAGCTAATGGCAATAAAAGATATTCCTTTCGAAATATAATCATTTGCCAAGCTCACTAATTGTTTGTTGACATGTTTTACATACGGGCAATGATTGCAAATGAACATTATCACGGTCGCCTTCTCTCCTTTTAATGATTGTAAAGACAAAAATTTTTCAGATACAGTATCGAATAAAGTAAAGTCGGGTGCCGTATAGCCTAAAGGTATTCTGATGGTTTCTGTTGCTGCCATGTGTATCTAACTATTTAATTATGGTAAATGTAGGCATATAAATTTATACATTATTTTCTTTTATAGACTTTAGCAAAAATTTCATTTTTTGGATGCAAGGTCACAAGTGGATTTAAATCTGGAATAAAATCTTTATTGACTATAATTCTATATTTCTGCAAAACCATGACAATTACAACTTGCATTTCTTGAATGGCAAAATTATTACCAATACACAATCTTGGGCCACCACCAAATGGAAAATAGGCATACTTATGTTGTAATTTCACATTTTCAAAAGTAAATCTATCTGGATTAAATATCGATGGATTTTCCCAATATTGTTCATCGTGATGCACGACATAAATAGGCATGATAACATTAGTGCCTGCAGGAATTTCATAGCCATCAATGACATCTTTCTCTATCGTTTTACGACCTAGAATCCAAGCTGGTGGAAAACAACGCATCGACTCATCGATAACTTGTTTTAGATAATGCAAACTTCTAATATTTTGAATGGTTGGTGCTTCACCATGCAATGAATTATCTATTTCATGTAATAAACGTTGCAAAACCTCAGCATTATTTGTGAGCAAATAGAAAATCCAGCCTAATGCAATTTGTGTTGTTTCATGACCTGCTACAAAAATGGTAATGATTTCATCGCGCAATTGACGGTTCGTCATTGCCTCTCCTGTTTCTTCGTCTTTCGCTTCCATGAGCATCGACAATAAATCTTCGTGTTGTGTTGGATTTTTTCGCCTTCGCTCAATGACGGAAAAAAATATTTCGTCCATCTCTTTCAATACTTCTTTTTCTTTCATTCGCGATGGAGTAGGCAGCCATTCTGGCAATTGTATAGGACTATCAATTCTTTTCGTGATGTATTCATTGCCTTTTGATACTACCTTATAAATTCTATCCGTTGTATTATCAATTTCATTGTAGAATAATGTAGAATTGACAATATCCAAGGTGAGTTTATATAATTCTTTAGACAAATTTATGGAAAGATTAGTGTCAGCATATTTTTCTAATCGCTTTAAAGATTTTTCTGTTTGCACCATCATGTTTTTAAACATCAAGGACAATTTCTCTTTATGAAATGCTGGTTGCGACAGCCTACGCTGCCGTTTCCAAAATTCACCTTCACTTGTTAATAGACCATTTCCTAAAAACAACTTTATCGAATCATAAGCAAAGCTTTTGGTATAGTTTTTATTATTATCGACCAATACATATTTTATCCAATCAGGATTTGTAAGCACTACGATTTTTCGCGATGGCACTTTGATTTGATAAATATTGCCAAGCGCTTTTTTTTGTTCCAAAAAAAATTGAATGCGTTCATTTCTCAGCTGTAACAAATTGCCAAGAAAAAAGTGAAAGGAATTCGGATAAGGCAACTGATTCAGCTTCTTCGTGGCTAACATAAAGTGGATATTTATTTTTCTGAAATTACATGAAGTTTCTCATCTTTGGATTAACAAAAGATGAAAAATATATTTAGCGTTTTCTGGAAATGGCTTAAACGAATCGTTGCCGCATTTTTTATACTCAGTATTGTTTCCACTATTTTATTTCGATTTATACCTGTGCCCATCACACCATTGATGCTCATACGCTGTGTAGAGCAAATTGCTGATGGTGAGTTACCTACATTAAAAAAAGATTGGGTGCCTTTAAGTGAAATCAATTCTAGCTTGGTGCTTGCTGTAATTGCATCTGAAGATCAAAAGTTTGCAGAGCATTTTGGGTTTGACTTTGAAGCTATAGAAAAAGTGGCCAAACAAAATATAAAATTACAGAAACGAGGCAAACCTATTAAAGGCGGCAGCACTATTAGTCAGCAATGTGCAAAAAATGTGTATTTATTTCCGCAGCGAAGTTATATCAGAAAAGCATTTGAAGTGTATTTCACCTTTTTGATTGAAGTATTTTGGAGTAAAAAGCGCATCATGGAAGTCTATCTTAATGTTATAGAAATGGGAAATGGCATTTATGGCGCACAAGCTGCTGCTAAGACATTTTTTAAGAAAGATGCCAAACAGCTCAGCAATGCAGAATCAGCAACGATTGCAGCCGTTTTACCCAATCCTCGCAAGTGGAATGCCGGTAAGCCAAATGGCTATATCAACAAAAGGAAAAATTGGATTTTACGACAAATGAGTCATTTAAGAGGCAGTATTCAATTGTAATTATTGAGTTTCCTTAACACAAGTATGCCTTAATTTATGGACGAATAATGCTATTTTTGCACCTCGCAACACAATAAATGACATTTTTAGACGCCAACATATTTTATTTTCGTTTCCAAACGCATTTACGATTTATCTATTTACATTGTTTCAAACACTTCACCATTCGTCGTTTTTTTATTGGAATTCTTTATGCGTTGACAATACTAATCGTAAGCTTACTTAATATTGTTACGCGATTAATAGATGAATTATTATTTCCAAATTACAGAAATATACACATCAAACAGCCTGTTTTTATTATCAGCAATCCAAGAAGTGGCACAACATTCTTGCATCGATTGATGTGTTTAGATGATAATAAATTTGTGTATAATTTACTCTATCATACTACATTTCCTTCCATAACATTATATCGTATTATTCAGTTTTTTAGTACCATCGACAATAAGACAGGAAAAAATCTATTTCGTTTATTAGAATGGATTAATTCCAAAATGTTTGGAGGTTGGGACGATATACATGCTACTGGTTTTAACAAATCGGAAGAAGATGAAGGCTTGCATTTCATTTCCGGAATTTCTGCGAGTGTTGGTTTGGTTACACCTTTTTTAAGCGAATTTAAAGAATTATACATTCCAGATAAACTCGATGAAAAAACTAAAACATACATTAAAAAATATTATAAAAGCACGATACAACGTTGGATGTATGCTTTAGGAAGCGATAAAATATTTTTAAGTAAAACAGTAATGAGTTCAGGACGCTTAGAGATGTTACACGAAATATTTCCTGATGTAAAAATTATATTTTTAATTCGAAATCCATATCAAGCCATACCTTCATTTACTTCCATGTTTGCAGAGCCTTGGAGTCTATTACATCCAGATATTAAAGAGCACTCAGAGGAATATAGAGAATGGGGCGAGTTAGGAATTCAATATTATAAATATTTCAACGAGCAGAAACAAAATTTCAAAAAAGAGAATTTAATTACTGTCGCATACACAGATTTGGTAGCGCATCCAAAAGAAACAGTAATAAAAATTTACGAGCAGTTAAAACTAGAAATAACACCTGAATTTTTGGCACGATTGGAAGTAGCTACTTCAACTGCCAAAAAATATAAAAGCACACATAGTTATTCATTAGAAACATACGGTTTTAATAAAGCACATATTTACGAAGAATTGCATTTTATCTTCGACGAGTTTGGATTTGAGGTTTAATTGCGAATTACCTTTATCACTAATTCTTTTAATAAATCGGCATTGGTATTTTTACCTGTTGCGTACAAGCCTTTTGCTTTAGCATCGTACTCACATAAAAGATGCAATATTTCTTGCGTTTTTTGAATAGAATAGTATTTAATGCCATTGCTAACATCTGAAGGAATCCAGCCGATAGCTGCTGTTGCTTGTTTCACATCTTTTATATGATGCAATACAAATAGTTTGCTAAAATGGTTATACATAAATGCCAAAATAGCGATAATTGGTCCTGCTTTCGGATTTTTTTCAAAGTACAAGACCATTTTCATGGCCTTAGTAAAATCGCGTTTTATAATTGCGCTATTAAACTCCGTGATATTATATTCTTTTGAAATGCCGATATATTTTTCAATGATATCAGCCGTAATTATTGCATTCTCAGACAACATAACAGACAGCTTATCCATTTCATTGGCAATACGCGACAAGTCATTTCCAATATTTTCTGCTAGTATCTTTGCTGCTATATCATCAATTGTGAAATTTTTATTTTTCACATATCCTTTTATCCAATTAGGCAAAGCGTCTTCTCCTATTTTCTTAGATTCAAAATAGACAGATTTTTTCTCGATGATTTTTGCAATTTTTGTACGTTTGTCTAAAGTTTTATTTTTGTGTGCAAATACTAAAATCGTACTTTTTACAGGTTGTTCTAAGTATTTTTCAAAGAGCTCCCAATCTTTTACTTTTAGGTCTTGTGCTTCGCGCACTATCACCAATCTTTTTTCAGCGAATGTTGGATATTGTTTTGCATCATTAAGTACGGAAATTGGGTCGGCATCTTTACCATAAAACATAGAAAAATTAAAATCTTTTTCATGTGGTTCTAAGGCATTGTTATTGATGAATTCTTCAATTAAATCAATATAATAGGGTTCTTCACCACACAAGAAATATACAGGTTCATACTGTTTATTATGTAAATTTTTCCAAATTGCTTCGAGTGTGCTTGCCATCTAAAATGAGATAAAAAGAATTAAAAGGAAAGATACAGAATTATGAAATATTAGCGTAAATGCTTTACTAAAACATTTCCACTATTTGCAAGTAAAAATAAACAGTCTATTTTTCTTTTAAAACAGTAGTGATATCTTTTTGCATTTTATTTGCAATTGCATTCGCAGTTTGCTCTGTTGAGCTTTCAGCATAAATACGAATAATAGGTTCCGTATTGGAGCCTCTGAGGTGCACCCAATCTTCGTCTATATCGATACGCAAACCGTCAATTGTATTTTGTGGATATTGCTTATACTTTAATTTTATTTTCTCAATAATATCATGCAAATCCATGCCTTCTTCTAACTGAATTTTATTTTTAGAAATGACATAATTTGGATACTGCGCGCGCAATGAATGGACACTCTTATTTGATGTAGCCAAATGAGATAAAAATAATGCGATACCAACTAAAGCATCTCTACCATAATGCAACTCAGGTAAGATGATGCCACCATTTCCTTCGCCGCCTACAACAGCATTTGTCGCTTTCATTTTTTCAACAACATTTACTTCACCAACAGCTGAAGCAGTATAGCTGACCTTATGTTTTCTACTAATGTCGCGCAATGCTTTTGTAGAAGACAAATTAGATACAGTATTACCTGGTTTGTGTTGCAATACATAATCTGCAACTGATACTAAAGTATATTCTTCGCCGAACGGAATGCCTTTTTCATCGATTAAGGCCAACCTGTCAACATCTGGGTCGACAGCAATTCCAACATCTGCTTTTTGTTGTTTTACTTCAGAGCATAGTGCAGATAAGTTTTCTGGTAATGGCTCCGGATTGTGTGCAAATTTTCCGTTTGGCTCGCAATATAATTCATGAATAGCTTCAACACCTAATGCTTTCAACAATGCTGGTACGGCAATGCCACCAACACTATTAACGGCATCAACAACCACTTTAAATTGCTTTGCTTGAATTGCCTCGACATTTACGTAAGGAATTTCGAGTATTTTTTGAATATGATAATCGAGATAATCTTTATGTGTAACTTGTCCTAATTTATCTACATCGACAAATTCGAATCTTGAAGTATTTGCTTTTTTCAAAACATCTTGACCTACTTTTTCTGAAATAAACTCGCCTTTATTATTCAATAATTTAAGCGCATTCCATTGTTTCGGATTGTGTGATGCCGTAATAATAATTCCACCATCTGCTTGTTCAGCTGTTACCGCCATTTCCACAGTTGGTGTTGTTGCCAAGCCAAGATCAATTACATCTAAACCGATGCTTATTAAATTTCCGATGATGATATGATGCACCATTTCACCAGACACACGAGCATCTCTGCCTACTACTATTTTTTTTGCGTCTTTTTGCTTGAGAATAGTGCCGAATGCTAAAGTAAACTTTGCAATATCAATTGGAGTCAAAGCATCACCTGGCTTTCCACCTATCGTTCCACGAATGCCTGATATAGATTTTATTAATGTCAAAACAATAAATTTAGAGCGTCAAATTTATGTAAATAAGTACAATGAGTGTTATTGAAAATTAGTAACACTTGTTAAATAATATTACGATAAGAAAATAATACAAATAGTTTAATCTACTATAGTATTTCTTATGCTTTTGTTGTAATTGCTATTTTATTGGAAATAGTCTCGTAAATTCCAAACATTGCAAACACGAAAAACAAATCGCCAAGCCAGCTATATTTGTTAAACAGAATTGCCATAATAAAACATTTGATTAAACCAGACATATCATGTGTGAACATGGTGCCAAACATCCAAGTACCAAAATTAGAAAGTATAAAAAACAACAAAGAAGAGGAAAGTGTAACTGCTATAGTTTTACCTACATTGATTTTATTATCGTTTAATAATTTACCTAATAAAATAATCAGCAATATAGAACCATACGTAAATAATATCGTATTGTGAAATACGTCAAAATTATTTATGTATGCTAAAATCGCGTCACTGATGAACAAAGAAATTATCGGTACAAAAATCGCCCATTTTGTTTCTTTAAATTTTGCACCTGCAAATAATGCTACTGCAATGATTGGCGTAAAATTAAAAAGAGAAAATGCATTTGAAACAATTCTGAAAGCAACTGTGCTCAGTATTATGCCTACTATCAACCAAAAGTTATTATTGTTATTCGTTTTCATAAAACAAAGATATACAGAATCGATAAATTCAGCAAAGAAAATAGCAATTATTTCTCAGGATATGTACCTAAGTAAGTTTGGATATTTCCATTTTTTCTAGCTTCAAAATAATGGCGCAATGCGAAAGCTGACGAGGTAAATGCCATTTCATTCCAAGGAATTTCATCTTCACTAAACAATGCAGATTCAATGCTTTCTTCACCATTGCGTACAATTCCATCTTTTAGCTTTGCATAGAAATGTATATACACTTGATTGGCTTGCGGAATATTATAAACAGCCAAAACCTGTTGAATTTCAATATCTGTGCCTGCTTCTTCCCAAGTTTCGCGGATAGCACCATCTTCAGCTTTTTCAAAATCTTCTAAATAACCTGCTGGCAAATTCCAAAATCCTTTGCGCGGTTCTATGGCTCTTCGGCAAAGCAATACTTTATCTTCCCAAACTGACAATGCACCGACAACAATTTTTGGGTTGGTGTAATGTATGGTATTGCAATGCTCACATACTACGCGATTTCTGCCTTCTGCAAATTTATAAACGACTTCATTTCCACAAAAACTACAATATTTCTGAATCGGCAACATTTTAGATTATTTTTGCAGTACAAAAGACTTTTGTGAATGTGGATCATTGGCTAATCGCTGATCTAATTGTGTTGTTTGCCATTTGATATCGCCTTTAACGAATTGGCTTTCAACAACAGCATTTGGATCGCGAATCTGTAAGAATTTAATACCAAGATTGATGATGGCTCTACCATCATTTCCAAACGATAATATATGCATGTTTGGTTTCCAATTTTTGAAAAACAAATCAGCCGTATAAACACAATTACCTGTAGCA
>JADKZZ010000088.1 GCA_020848475.1 Chitinophagales bacterium
ACCAGCTTGGAACACCAATAAACATTAATGATGCCACAGATTATATTTTTGGTGCTGTTTTATTAAACGACTTTTCTGCTCGCGATATTCAACGTTGGGAATATCAACCTTTAGGACCATTTTTAGGAAAAAACTTTGCAACGAGTATTTCACCTTGGATTGTTCCATTCGAAGCGCTAAAAGAATTTATGACAGATGCACCCACACAAACACAAACGGTGTTGCCATATTTACAAGAAGCGCATAGAAAAAATTTCGATATAGAAATCAGCTTTGCCATTGAAACAAAAAACAAAAACAAAGCTGTCGTTGCTGTAAGCAATGCTAAATATTTATATTGGACTGCTGAGCAACAAATCGCACACCATACGGTGAATGGTTGTAATTTGCGCATCGGCGATTTATTAGGCACTGGCACTATTTCTGGAAAAGAAAAAAACAGTTTTGGCAGCTTATTAGAATTAACTTGGAATGGAAAAGAAAAAATAATGGTAGGAACTGAAGAGCGAACTTTTCTGCTCGATGGCGACACTAGCATATTGAGCGCAATTTGTAAAAATGAAAACAAACAAATTGGGTTCGGTGAAGTATCTAATTTAATAATTGGTTGAATATAATTTGAACTATTTAAAAATAGATAATCGACTTAGCACAAACAGATGTACCAATTAAAACAAGCATACGACAAATACACAGCTGAAGATTTTTTGGTATGGAAATTATTGTATCAACGACAACGGGTGCTCTTGCAAAACATGGCATCTCTTGAATTTATCGAAGGCATGGAAGCGATGCATTTTAGCGATGAAAAAATCCCGGATTTTAATCATGTCAATAAAGTTTTAGCCAATACAACAGGCTGGCAAATCGAAGTGGTGCCAGGCTTAATTCCTGATAAAGATTTTTTTGAATTATTGGCCAACAAAAAATTTCCTTCCTCAACGTGGTTGCGCAAATTGGAAAATTTAGATTACATAGAAGAACCAGATATGTTTCACGATTGCTTTGCGCACATGCCATTGCTTACAGAGCAATTTTTTGTCGATTATTTACAAGCACTTTCAAAGATTGCTTTGCGTTATATCGATGATGCTTTAGCAATTGAGCTAATTGGTCGAATTTACTGGTTTAGCGTGGAGTTTGGTTTGATACAACAAAATAATGGTATGCGTATTTATGGTGCTGGTATTTTATCTTCTAGTGGCGAAAGTATTTTTTGTTTAGGCGACAAAGCCAATCGTTTGCCATTTAATGTGAAAGAAATTATGGAAAAACATTATTACAAAGACCACTTCCAAGATAGATATTATGTCATCAATACCTACAAAGATTTATTTGATGCAATTCCTGAGATTGATACTTTGTTGGAACGAGCCTTAAAACAAATACCACATGAAAAAAATATAAATGCAACACCATTAGATTTAAAATTATAAAATGAAAAAGCAAACCCTTAAACAAATAAAATCTAGTGTGCGAAAGAAGCAAATTAAAGACGGCTATTTTGATGGTAGATTTTTGCCAAAAACTCAAGCTGATAAAAAGAAACAACAGAATAAAAAACAATGTAGAATAAAAATTGTACTACATAATGACAATATCAACTAAGGTACATCTCGACAAATAAACTCCTAAAAATGAAAACAATCATACCTTCGGCAATTGGTTTAAAAGAAATATCAAATTTCATTACGTCATCAGTCGTGCCACGTCCAATCGCATTTGTGAGCACGGTGAATGCTAATGGTCAGGCTAACTTAAGTCCATTTTCATTTTTCAATGCGTTTAGTTCCGATCCACCAATATTGATTTTTTCAGCAGCAAAAAGTGCACTTAGTGGCAAACAAAAAGACACTTATCATAACGTAAAAGCTATTCCTGAGTGCGTGATACATATTGCCAACTTCGCTATGGTGGAACAATTATCCGTTACAAGTGGTTTGTATCCAAGCGATGTAAATGAATTTGGAAAAGGTGGTTTCACAGAAGAAAAATCTTTGATGGTAAAAGCGCCACGCATCAAAGAAGCGCCTATTGCATTTGAATGTAAAGTAAATCAAGTAATAGAATTAGGCGACAAAGGTGGTTCTGGAAATTTAATCGTTTGTGAAATTCTATGTATTCATGTCGATGAAAATTTGTTAGACGAAAAAGGTAATGTTATCGCCGAAAATCTTGATCCAATTGCACGCTTAGGTTATAATAATTATGTACGATTTACCAAAGACGATATTTTTGAAACACCTAAACCTTTGAAAGCTTATGGCGTTGGCGTTGATGCCATTCCACAATGGATAAAAGATGAAAATGTATTGACTGGAAATGAATTGGGAAAACTGGCAAGCATAGCAGAAATTCCGAACAAAGAAGACATCCAAGAAGATGCAGAATTAGTAGAATTAATTTCTGATTACAAGAGCCAAAGTATTAATGAAATAAAGCGTTTGCTCGAAAATAATAAAATAAGAGAAGCGTGGTTGGTGTTGTTGAATCTTAATAAATAAAAAAAGTGCCACATTAAAACATGGCACTTTCATTTGTATTTTCAACTGAAATTACGGTTGTTCTACTGGTTTTATTGGCGGATTGTAATGATTAACAGAATTGAATACTGTAAAATGAAATAAAATAGCGTATTAAGAAAATTCAATACACTATTTTACAACCGAATTTAGAATAGGATTAACCTGGACCTGGTTTTATTGGTGGATTTATTTCAAGAGGTCTTGTGCCTCCATTTCCAAAATCAATAAATACTTCTTGCGGAACAACTTTAGCATTAAGGAACTTATAATCTCCATAATTAAACACACCTTTATATGTCATTATCTGTTCAAATTCATCAGGTTCTCCTCCAATCTTATATCTTTTTATTTTAAAATCAAATTTAACTTGGTTTTCTGAAGGTAAAGCATTTCTTGCTCCCAAATTCAGATAAATAAAAGAAGGAGGAACATACTTGCTTGTAATAGGATTTTTAATAGAATACTCTTTAGTGATGCCATCAGCTTTATATACATATCTATAATTAAAATCATTAAAATCTGGATCTTTTATAGAAAAAAATAGCAACAGAATTAAATCATCATCAGGTTTTGCATCATTTGTAATATCGCTTTTCACAGCTGGTGACGAAGTATCTGCTATAGTTTGTGGCTTTTCTACATCAGTTGTTGATTCTTTTTCTTTGTTTTGGCAACTGCATATCATCAGTATTATAATTGCCAGTGCTAATAAATTCTTTTTCATATGATTTGGTTTTAATTTTTAGTAAATAAATATAGCTGAAAATAATAAACTTATTCAATTTTTTAATAATAAACTCATTAAACTGCAAATTAAATGATTAAGAGGAATCTAAGTTTAGTGAATATTTCATATTTTTAATTAACAATACTACATAGTTTGAAAAATCGTTTAATATCGATATGCTTATACTTATTTTGCAGTATATATTCTTCATACTCTAATCAAGATATTAAAGTATTAACGTATGACTCTTCAATAGCTGAAATTGATACTTGTGCCACATGTAAAAATGATCTGATAGACTCAGGATGGGTTCTTGTAAGAATTGACAATAGAAAGGCTTTCTTTAAGTCCATTAAAAAATCTATTGGCAAAAAAAATAAAATTTCAATTTTAGAAATTGTTGCTCATAGTGGACCTGGCGTGATGGGTGACTATTTTAATCTAAATAATATTTGTGAGTTTGGCAATAGATTAAATAAATTCATAGATACAAACACAGTTATTTATTTAAGTGGTTGTAATACCGCTATTAAAACCGATGGTTTTATTGATTGTCTTAATATGTCGACGGCAGAACGTCTTGCAAATGTAACTAATTGCAAGGAAGTATTTGGATCATTGGGGTATCTTAGTGGTACTTTTGCTCAAAAAAACGAAAAATGTTGCAGTTGTAGTAGTTGTGTATGTGACGGTATTAATGCTATAAACAATGAAGTTTGGCAATCATCTAAAAAAAGCATAGATGACTGTAGATGCAGTTATATAATTCATTATGATAATTTGAAATCTAGTGGTTTCGATATATATAAGGAATTACTTTCTGAAGCTAATAAAATTAATAATCCAGAATTTGAATTAAGACCATTTGCAGATTTTTCTATTAAAATAAGTAATTCAGAAGAATTAGATGTTTATTTGTTAGAAAATATTATATATAATAGGAAGACACAAAAATTGTACAAATTTAATAAAGATGAGTTTCTTTCTAAAATACAATTTATTATAAGTAATACGCAGAAATAATGCAATTTAGTTAAGTTCGGAATTTTAAGCTATTTAAATGCATTTAATCAACTCTATCACACAAGCTAAAGATTTTATCTTTAATTATAATTGGTACGAGAGCCGTTCTCGAAACCAAGAAGAAGAATTAGTGCATTTAGAAGCGTGTGAGTACATCGCGCTACAACATAATGAGAAAAGATTGCTATATAGAACGAGAGCCTATATAACTAACTATTACACGCAAGCAAATAATTTATATTATGCATTAAAAATAGGAATAGAAAATTATGAAGACTGTCAAAAAGAAAATTTTACGGATGAAATATTAATAATGTTATCATTTTTGATTTCTATCCATCAACAATTAGGCAATCATAGCCAAGCTGAGAAATATATCAGTATTTGTAAAGACTATGCCTATGAACTAAAAGATATTAAGAAATTGTGTAATATTCACATCGTGTCTGCCAATCAATACAATCGTACTGGCGATGTTGAAAATTCTAAACAAGAAAATGAAAAAGCATTAAGTTATGCGATAGAACTGGGCGATGATTATTCTATTATAACTATCTATAACAATATGGGCTTCCAACTTTACAGCTCAGACCCAGAGGCTGCTTTGAGCGCATTAAATAAAGGTATGGATATTATTAATCAGAAATTTAAAGATGATTCTAAAGTTAATTATATTCTTGCTCATTACTATCTCAACTTTGCAAGTATTTACGACAATCAACAAAAAACAACAGATGCAATACACTATGCACAGTTGGCTAAAGAATTACTTACTACACTTCATGTTGCCGATTCTGTAATGGATGCTGAATTAATTTTAGCAAGTTCCTATTTACACATAAAAGATTATGAACGAAGTATTCAGTGTTTGAAAAATGTTACAGACATTGCAGAAGCTGAGTCTTCTAATACCATATTGCTAAAATGTTATAGCTTATATCATACTTACTATGAGCAACTCGAAGATTATAAAAATGCACACAATTATCTTAAAAAATATCTAGAAATTAAAGACTTGATATTTAATCAAGAATCGGAAAAAACAATTCGCAATCTACAAACTTCACATGAAGTAAAAACAATTAAATTACAGAAAGAAAATGCGGAACACCTTGCTCAAATAAAACATGATTTCTTGGCAAATATGAGTCACGAAATTAGGACACCATTAAATAGTATAATTGCTATTTGCTATCTACTACAACAAGATGCATTGACAAGCAAACAACTTGCATATATCCAACGCTTAGAGCGCAATGGCGAAATCTTATTAGGTATTATCAATGACATACTAGACATTAGCAAAATTGAAGCCGATAAATTAG
>JADKZZ010000089.1 GCA_020848475.1 Chitinophagales bacterium
ACTGTCGCTTCGCTTAATGCATATAATAATTTTGCTCCATTGGTAATAATGCCATGCCATTCTTGGTCTGTGCCAGGCAAAAATCCAGGTACATCAACCAACACTAATAAAGGAATATTAAAAGCATCGCAAAAGCGTGTAAAACGCGCTCCTTTCCTACTGCTAGTGATGTCTAAAACGCCTGCTAAATAGGCAGGTTGGTTGGCAACAATTCCTATACTTCTACCTGCTATACGAGCAAATCCGACTACAAGATTTTCTGCAAAATTTTTGTGCACTTCAAAAAATGAATTTTCATCTGTTGTGTGCTGTATGACTTCTCGAATATCATAAGGTTGATTAGGATTTGATGGCAATATTGACGATAAGGCATCTCGTTTTTCAGAACCTTCTGTTTGATAAGGATAAACCGGAGCTGTGTCTTCGCAATTTTGTGGTAAATAGCTCAACAATTGTTTTACCTGTTGGATACATTCTACTTCATTTTTTGCTGTAAAATGTGTTACACCACTTTTGGTTGCATGTGTTTGTGCACCGCCAAGCTCCTCAGAAGTTACTTCTTCGTGTGTCACTGTTTTTACTACATTCGGGCCTGTAACAAACATATAAGATGTATTTTCTACCATTAAAGTAAAATCCGTCATTGCTGGCGAATACACTGCACCACCAGCACATGGTCCCATAATGGCAGAAATTTGTGGCACCACGCCTGAAAATTGTACATTACGATGGAAAATATCTGCATAGCCACCAAGCGAAACTACGCCTTCTTGAATACGTGCGCCACCAGAGTCATTTAAACCAACAACAGGTGCACCTGTTTTTGCGGCCAAATCCATTATTTTACAAATTTTTTCAGCATGTGTTTCTGACAATGAACCACCAAAAACAGTAAAATCTTGTGAAAAAACATACACTAACCTGCCATTCACTTTTCCATAACCAGTAACAACACCATCACCATAATATTTTTCTTTATCGATGCCAAAATCAGTAGCTCTGTGTGTGACCAACATGCCTAATTCTTCAAACGTACCTGCATCTAACAATAATTCTATTCGTTCGCGTGCCGTCAGTTTTCCTTTTTTATGTTGATCGTCAATACGTTTTTGTCCACCACCAAGTAATGCTTCTTTCTTCTTAACTTCTAATGCTTCTAATTTTTGTTCGTGTGTCATAATTACAAAAATAAGGTTTAATGCTGAATAGCGTACTCACTTCATTCAAATTAATCATAAGTTTAAAAATCTATCTTGAATTTATTATCTAATTGATAGGTAAGTTTTGTTGGTGCGCCCACTGGTGGTGCTGCATCATAATTTAATTTGAAATTCATTCCAAATGAAAGTATTCTATGAAATTTGAATAAAATAGCATTTTCTGTGGCAATACGATAATCTTTTATCTCATCAAATCTTGGTTGATAATAGGTAGTGCTAATAAACTCTATCGTTTTTATAGGTCGTATACTAAAACTCAAATAAGCACTAAATCGACCTTGCAGTAGCTTTTGTGACTTATCGTTATTAATTTCATACTCAAGCATGTACAAAGTCCCTAAATAGGTTTTGAATTTTTCTATTTGCACCAACTTAAACCTTGGTCCTGTGCCTAATAAGTAGCGCATTCTTAAGCCAATCAACTTATTATATTGCACTTGTGTAAATGCTTCCCAGCGCAACCAATGTTTTATTTTATAATTATATCTAAAATGAAAAAAACCAGCGTTGACAAACTTCTCATTTCCTTTTTTTAGAATATCCAAGCTTCCTAAAAGTAAATACAAGCTCCGCTTAGATTTATATTGCACATGTGCAGAATTGAAAAATGAAAAATATTTTTCTTTTTGTTTGCCAAATGTGAAACCTAAATTGTAATCGCCAGCCCAACCTGTTGTATCAGTTGCATAACGCTGGCTCTCAATATTTACGATTTGAGCTTTGGCTTTATTAATAAATACAAAAACTAAAAAAACAATAGATAAAAGCAGGTTTTTCATAGTAATCAAAAATACATTTTAAAAACTTAACATAAAAAAAATGAGTTTATTTAGAACGATTCTATACAATACTTGTTTTTAAGTTAAATGCGGAATAACTTTGTACCGAATTTTAGGTACTAATAGCTTAAATTAAGTATGAACGAACAAGATGCTATATTAGATGAAGTTGTAAACTCAGAATATAAATACGGTTTTGTAACCAATATAGAGCAAGAACAAGCGCCAAAAGGCTTAAATGAAGATATCATCAGATTTATTTCAGCCAAAAAAGAAGAACCAGAATGGATGTTGGAATGGCGATTAAAAGCCTATAGAGAATGGTTGAAAATGACAGAACCCAAATGGGCAAATGTACATTATCCAAAAGTAGATTTCCAAGACGTAATTTATTATTCGGCACCAAAACCTAAAAAAGAGTTATCTTCTTTAGATGAGGTTGATCCGGAATTACTAAAAACATTTGAAAAATTAGGCATTTCATTAGATGAGCAAAAAAGGTTGTCAGGTGTTGCTGTTGACGTTGTTTTTGATAGCGTTTCTGTGAAAACAACATTTCAAGAAGCATTAAAAGAACGTGGTATAATTTTCTGCTCGATGAGTGAAGCTATACGAAATCATTCAGACTTAGTCAAAAAATATATTGGCACTGTAGTTCCACAAAAAGATAATTTTTATGCTGCTTTAAATAGTGCCGTATTTAGTGATGGCTCGTTCTGTTATATTCCAAAAGGCGTACGTTGTCCAATGGAATTAAGCACCTATTTCCGAATTAATTCTGCTGGCTCCGGACAGTTTGAACGCACCTTACTCATTGCTGATGAAGGCGCTTATGTATCCTACTTAGAAGGTTGCACGGCTCCACAACGTGATGAGAATCAGCTACATGCAGCCGTTGTTGAATTAATTGCTTTAGATAATGCAGAAATCAAATATAGCACTGTTCAAAATTGGTATCCTGGCGACAAAGAAGGAAAAGGTGGCATTTATAATTTTGTAACCAAGCGTGGTATTTGTAAAGGAAATAACGCAAAAATATCGTGGACACAAGTAGAAACAGGCTCAGCTGTTACATGGAAATATCCGAGTTGTATTTTAGCAGGTGATAATAGTATCGGTGAATTTTATTCAGTAGCCGTAACTAATCATTACCAACAAGCAGACACAGGAACCAAGATGATACACATTGGTAAAAACACAAAAAGCCGCATTGTGTCAAAAGGTATTTCTGCCGGAAAATCGCAAAACTCCTATCGTGGCTTGGTGAAAATTCATAAAAAAGCAGAAAATGCGCGCAATTTTTCACAATGTGATTCTTTATTAATGGGCGACCAATGTGGTGCGCATACGTTTCCCTATATAGAAGTAAGTAATAACAATTCAAAAGTTGAACACGAAGCAACCACATCTAAAATTGGAGAAGATATGTTATTCTATTTTCAGCAGCGTGGCATCGACGAAGAAACTGCTGTTGCCATGATTGTAAACGGCTTTTGCAAAGAAGTAATGGATCATTTACCCATGGAATTTGCTGTAGAAGCTAGAAAATTATTAGAAATAAGTTTAGAAGGTTCAGTAGGATAATGAAACAATTAGCGAATTCGATAAATAAAAGACAAAAAAAATTAAACAACAAAAATATCAGCTAATTATCAATTAGATGATTGTCAAAAACAATAATTATTATGCTTAAAATAAACAACTTACACGTATCAATCGACAATAAAGAAATCCTTAAAGGCTTTTCACTTGAAGTAAATAAAGGTGAAATACATGCTATCATGGGCCCAAACGGTACAGGCAAATCAACATTAGGCAATGTGCTCGCAGGTAAAGAAGGTTATGTCATTACAGAAGGTACAATAGAATTTGATGGCAAAAATTTATTAGAATTAGAAGCACATGAACGTGCACAAGCTGGTCTATTTTTGGCTTTTCAATATCCAATCGAAATACCAGGCGTGAGCAATGCCAATTTCTTAAAAGCATCGATAAATGAAATTCGAAAATCTAAAGGTGAAGAACCAATGCCACCAAACGAATTTTTGAAAATGATGCGTGAAAAAATGGAATTAGTAGAAATGAAAAAAGATTTTATTTCGCGAGCTGTAAATCAAGGATTTTCTGGTGGTGAAAAAAAACGAAATGAAATTTTTCAAATGGCTATGCTTAATCCAAAATTAGCCGTATTAGATGAGACAGACTCTGGCTTAGATATCGACGCAATGCGTATTGTTGCTAATGGCGTAAACAAATTACATAATAGCGAAAATGCATTCATCGTAATCACTCATTACCAAAGATTGCTCGACTATATTATTCCTGATTTTGTTCATGTAATGTATGATGGTAGAATTGTAAAAACTGGCGATAAATCATTGGCTTTGGAGCTAGAGGAAAAAGGATACGAGGAATTTGAATTAATTAAATAAATACCAAATCAGCAATTGAAAATGTATAGATATTAAAAATAAATTTCATACACTTTCAAAAATCATTATCGAATTACCAAATTACAAATTAATGAATTTAGACACTGATATATTAGAAAAAATAATGCCTACAATTAAAAATAGTCATCAACAACATTCTTTACAAAATGCTATAAACATTGGCTTTCCAACAATGAAGCAAGAAGAATGGAAGTACACTTATTATAATAAAATACTGCAACAAGGTTTTTCGTTTAAGACTGCTGAGCACACACAAACAAGCTCAATTACAAAAGAATTCATCGATGCAAATGCGACATCCAGCAATAGAATAGTTTTTATAAATGGCATTTTCCACAACGAGTTTTCTTCTTTAGTAAACCACCCAAAAATAAACTTTTGGAATTCAAACAACGCAACAGAAAGCAACACGGTAGAATTTTTAGTAGAAATAAATAATGCACTCAGCACTGATGGTATTTTTCTTGAAATTGGCGACCATGTTATCGTTGATGAACCGATTGAAATTTTTTATTTGAGTGATAATAATCAAGCAATCATCAATCTTAAAAACAAAATTATTGTAGGAAAAAATGCACAAGTAAAATTTGCTGAATATGCAATAAACACACAGCAAGCACCAACATACAACAATATTGTTACTTCAATTAATGTGGCAGAAAATGCCAATGTAGAATTCTATAAAATACAAGATGGTGGCGCTGGATTTTATAGCACAGACAATACTTTTGTACAGCAAGCTGCCAAATCTGTTTGCAATATTACTACGCTTTCTTTGAGTGGCGAAATCATTAGAAATGTATTGCAATTCGATATCAATGGCGAACGAGCAGCAGCACACATGAATGGTCTGTATTTATTACAACAAAATGAACATGTTGACAATCGAACTTTGGTCAACCATAATGTTGCTAACTGTGAAAGTTTTGAATTATATAAAGGCATTTTAGGTGGCACATCTACAGGTGTTTTTAATGGAAAAATAGTGGTAAAACAAGCAGCGCAAAAAACAAACGCCTTTCAAAGCAATAGAAACTTAATGCTTAGCAATGATGCTAATATTTATACAAAGCCTCAATTAGAAATTTTTGCAGATGATGTAAAGTGCTCGCATGGCGCAACATCATCACAAATCGAAGACAGCGAATTATTTTATCTACAAGCAAGAGGCATTGGCAAAACAACAGCTCGCGGTTTGTTGGTTTTTGCATTTGGCGAAGAAATCGTTGAGATGATTAAACCAGAAGCATTAAAAATCAGAATGGAGAAAAGAATTGCAGAGTTACTAAATATAGAATTTTAGACAAACATTTTCAATATGTTTAACATACAAAATATACGTGCCGACTTTCCCATATTAAACGAAAAAATTCGTTGTAATGACTTGGTATATCTCGATAATGGCGCATCTACACAAAAACCATCTGTGGTTATTGAAAGAGAAAAACATTTTTATGAACATCAATATGCTAACATTCATCGTGGTGTGCATTTCTTATCGCAAATAGGAACAGACTTATACGAACAAACACGACAAACGATTCAACATTTTATTCATGCCAAACATGAACATGAAATAATTTTCACCAAAGGCACTACCAACTCTATTAATTTGGTGGCTTATTCGTTCGGAAGAACATTTATTCAAGAAGGCGATGAAATTGTAGTAACAGAAATGGAACATCATTCCAATATTGTTCCATGGCAAATTTTATGTGCTGAAAAAAAATGTATTTTAAAATATATTCCATTGCAATCAGACGGCAGTATTTCATTAGAAGATGCTGAAAAATTGATTACGCCTAAAACAAAATTGGTTGCAGTAACTTACGTATCCAATGCACTTGGCACCATCAATCCTATTGAGGAATTAATAGCGATTGCACATAAAAATGAAGCAAAAATTTTATTAGATGCCGCACAGGCAATCCAACATTTTCCAATTGATGTACAAGCATTAGATGTAGATTTTCTAGTGTTTAGCGGACATAAAATATATGGCCCAACAGGCACTGGTATATTATATGGAAAAGAAGAAATATTAAACGCAATGCCACCATTTGAAGGTGGCGGTGATATGATAAAAACAGTATCTTTTAAAGGCACTCAATTTAATGATTTACCTTTCAAATTTGAGGCTGGCACACCAAATATTGCTGGCTGCATTACCTTAGGTACTGCTATCGATTACGTGCAACAAATTGGTTTATTGGAAATAAAAAAATATGAAGAGGAATTACTGGCATATGCAACAGAAAAGTTATTGACTATTGATGGTTTGAGAATTTACGGTACAGCAAAAAACAAATCTTCTGTGTTGTCATTTCTGCTTGATGGCATTCATCCATATGACGTTGGTGTTTTATTAGATAATCAAGGAATTGCTATTCGCACAGGACATCATTGCGCACAACCAGTAATGGATTATTACGGAATTCCAGGAACATGCAGAGCAACAATTGCAATGTACAATACAAAAGAGGAAATAGATGCACTTTATAATGGCATTGTAAAAGCAAAAAAAATGCTATCATAAAACATAATTAAAGAAAATTGAAATCAATAAACGACATACAAAACGATATCATTGAAGATTTTTCAATGTACGATGATTGGAACGATAAATACGAATATCTGATTGAGTTTGGAAAATCCTTACCATTAATTGACGAGCAATATAAAACGGAAGAAAATAGAATACATGGCTGCCAATCTCGAGTGTGGTTGCACCCTGAATTGAAAGCTGGAAAACTCTATTTTTATGCAGATAGTGATGCCATTATTACAAAAGGAATTGTTGGTTTATTGGTAAAAGTATTAAGTGGACACACGCCAAAAGACATCTATGAAAATGAGCTTTTTTTTATCGAAAAAATTGGATTGAAAGAACACTTGTCTCCTACGCGTGCCAATGGTTTAGTGAGCATGATAAACAAAATGAAAATGTATGCATTTAGCTACAACGAAGTGAATAAATAATAAAAAATGAACATGGAAAGCGAACAATTAACAAAGACGTTTATGGAAATACAAGACGAAGTATATACACAACTACAAACCATTTATGACCCAGAAATTCCTGTTAATATTTTTGAATTAGGTTTGATTTATGAAGTAAATGTAGATATAGACAACAACGTGCAAGTATTGATGACGTTGACAGCACCAAACTGTCCAGCTGCTGAAAGTTTGCCTGCCGAAGTCGAACAAAAAGTAAATGCCATTGAAGGTGTAAATAGTTGTAAAGTTGATATCACATTCGATCCACCATGGGACCAAGAGATGATGAGCGAATCAGCAAAATTGGAATTAGGTTTTTTATAAATAAAAGACAAATTGTCAGAAAAAAAAATTGCATACTTTTTGAATTACACACATAAATATTGAATTACTTAATTATAAAATTATAAAAACATGTATCCAGAACACTTAACAAAACCATGCGAACAAGAATTAACACAAGCTGGTTTTACAGCATTAAAATCTGCTGAAGAAGTAAATAATGTATTATCAGCAACAGAAGGTTCTACTTTAGTTGTAATTAATTCTGTTTGTGGCTGTGCTGCTGCAAATGCGAGACCTGCCGTAATCTCTTCTATTCAAAACAGCAAACGTCCGACAAACTTAACTACAGTATTTGCTGGCGTTGATGGCGAGGCTGTAGCAAAAGCTAGAGAGTTTATGTTTCCATTTCCTCCAAGCTCACCAAGTATCGCTTTATTCAAAGATGGAAAATTAGTACATTTCATCGAGCGCCACATGATTGAAGGTCGCCCTGTAAAAATGATTGCTGACAACTTAGTTGCAGCTTACGAAGCATATTGCTAATACAACAAATAATTTTTTAAAACTTATTGGAATCCATCTTTTTTCTTTAAGAAAGATGGATTCTCTTTTATGTATTCTTATAAGGAAATATAAATATTTAGTTTTTGCTGAGGCTTTTTTTCAAAATGAATATAGATTTCACTTTATTAAACAAATAGCCATACCATTCGCTTCTAAATAAAACAGAATCGCGGTTGGCTTTATAAGTTAAAAATAAGGCAATGGGCATCAATACTAAGGAAGACAACCACATACCTGCAAATGGTGGAATAATTAAGCCTTTCGCCAATTTTTCTCCAGTAACATTTAAAACGTGAAATAGTAC
Source organism: Chitinophagales bacterium (assembly GCA_020848475.1). Taxonomy (GTDB): domain Bacteria; phylum Bacteroidota; class Bacteroidia; order Chitinophagales; family JADIYW01; genus JADJSS01. Next base: position 8,606 of record JADKZZ010000089.1, read on the forward strand.
AAAATACAAAACTGCAATTAATATAGGAACACCAAAACCACCTTTGCGAACAATTGCACCCATGGAACAGCCAACAAAAAGCAAGACAATACACGCAAAGGATAAGCTGAATTTCCTGTACCATTCGCAATAATAATTGACATAATTTGATTGTTTATATTCCAAATCGCCAATTGACATATCAGTGTAACTTTTTAAACTTTGTAAATTGCTTTTTGCTGTCGATAGGCAACTTTCTCTAATGTTGCGTGTAAACACATTATTAATGTCGATTTTTTCGGTAACTGTATCATTTTTCAGCTTCACAGAGTCTGGTATTTGCTTAAAATAGGAAATATAATTTCCATTGTTTAATTGTATTTCAACAATCTTATTTTCAATATCCTTCCTGCTCGAATCTGCTTCTTTCATTAATTGTTTTGCATTATACATAATAAAATGCGTCTTAAACAAAGATTGGTCTGTCCTTGTCATTTTAAATTCTTTCAAATCAAAGACCTTACGCCATTTTTTAAATTCCATGACTGTCTGCTCTGGCTCCTCCGTGTTTCCGGGCATGCTGCGTTTCGTTACATCTTGGTATTGCTTGCCATTGTACAAGGTCAAAATCAAATGCTCGCCTGTGTTGCTAAGTGCGATATCACCTTTATCAGCTAAAACTACATTGTCATTTCCTCTGCCTTTAGAATGGTCGTACACCATGATACCATATAGCGTTTTATTGTCGGCATCTTTATGTTGAATTTTGAGTGCAAATCCTGAAATTCCTCTATAGAAAATACCTTCTTTGATATCTAATGCAGGTTTTTGTTTTCTGATGTCATACAATAAAGAATAAAAGCGTAAATGTACTTTTGGCAATACATTATTTGAAAAATAAAAAGTAAGTCCAGCTAAGAATATAGCAAAAACTATCAAACTGCCCATAATGCGCAACAAGGACAAGCCACCCGTTTTGTAAGCGGTAAGCTCGTTATCTTCTGCTAAAGAACCGATGACCATTGTAGATGCCAACAAGATGGCTAATGGCAATGCCATAGGAATAATAGTTAAAGTAAATAATCCAACAAGCTTTACCAATAAGCTCGTTTCCAAACCTTTACCAACAAAATCATCGATGTATTTCCATAAAAACTGCATCATGAAAATAAAAGAAGTGAGCCCAAATGTGATGATAAGTGGCACGATGAAACTACCTAAAACGACTCTGTCAACTCTTTTAATCATGGAAAAAATGCTGTTGCTAAAATAGGCATTAAATTACAAATACATCATGTTAATCTAATATTAAGATATTGACTTTCAAACGAAATAATGTTATCTTTGCACTCTTTTAAAATTCAATCCAATAGATAAAGTATGCGTCAGCTAAAGATTACCAAATCCATCACCAACAGAGAAAGCCAATCCTTAGAAAAATATCTTCAAGAAATCGGAAAAGTAGATTTATTAACACCTGAAGAAGAAGTGGATCTGGCACAACGCATTCGCGCCGGCGATCAAATTGCATTAGAAAGATTGACAAAGGCCAACTTGCGTTTCGTAGTTTCTGTAGCTAAGCAATACCAAAATCAAGGTTTAACACTCAGTGACTTAATTAACGAAGGTAATTTAGGTTTGATAAAAGCGGCACAACGTTTTGATGAAACACGTGGTTTTAAATTTATTTCTTATGCCGTTTGGTGGATTCGCCAATCTATATTACAAGCATTAGCTGAACAATCTCGTATCGTGCGTTTACCGCTTAACAAAGTAGGTTCATTAAATAAAATCAATAAAGCATTTTCGAACTTAGAACAAGAATTTGAGCGCGAGCCGTCTGCTGATGAATTAGCAGAAATGTTAGAAATCACACGTGAAGAAGTAGAAACAACATTAGGCGTTGCAGCTCGTCACGTTTCTGTAGATGCTCCTTTCCAAGAAGGTGAAGAAAATTCATTATTAGATGTATTAGAAAACACATCTGCACCTCGCACTGATTTGCAATTAGAATATTTAGAATCATTACGCAAAGAAATTGAACGTTCTTTATCTACATTAACAGACAGACAAAAAGATGTAATTAAATATTACTTCGGCATTGGCGTTGAACATCCAATGTCATTAGAAGATATTGGCGAAAAATTTGGACTTACGCGTGAGCGTGTTCGTCAAATTAAAGACAAAGCCATTAATAAATTACGTGCTACATCAAGAAGTAAATTATTAAAAAATTATTTAGGCAATTAATCTTTTTTTTATAATCTGCTTTTCACTTACTTTGATATCTTTCATTCTTTAAACATACATACATAAAAATTAAAAAAAATGGGCAACTGGAATTCTAAAGAAAAAACTGCATTAGAACTAATAAATACAGCAGGCTTACTTTGGTTAGAAAGAAATATTGAATTAGTCGTTATCAGAAGAAACATCGTAGATGCACGTTACAGTGAAGTGTTAAACCATAAAGAATATGCTAAAAAATATTTAGGATTACCTTTAACTATTGAACTTCTTAATAACATTGCAAGTGCCATCGCAAAATTAGATTTAGCACCTACACGCATCGACTTAGCTACTTTAGCAAAAGAAGCATTAGAAGCAAATGTAACGGACTTTGATGCTTTTGTTCTCGAAAAATTAGCCAACTACATTGGAAAAGATAAACGCGTTATCAAACCGATAGATGTGGTATTATTTGGTTTTGGTCGTATTGGTCGTTTAGCTGCTCGCGAATTAATTCAGCAATATGGCAATGGCGAGCAATTGGTATTAAAAGCAATAGTAACACGTGGCAAAAATACAGATGAAGAAATCAAAAAACGCTCTTCATTATTGCGTAAAGACTCTGTGCATGGAAAATTCCGTGGTGTTATTACAGAAGATTTTGACAATAAAGCATTAGTAGCAAACGGCAACAAAATACACATGATTGTTGCAGATAATCCTGCGGAAATTGACTATACACAATATGGCATCAAAGATGCATTGTTAATAGACAACTCTGGTATTTTCAGAGATGAAGAAAAATTAAGCACGCACTTAAAAGCAAAAGGAATTGCTAAAGTATTGTTGACAGCACCTGGCAAAGGAAGCTTACCCAATATCGTATATGGCGTCAACCATTTAGATTTCAATCCAGATGCTACAAATATTTTTACTGCTGCATCTTGTACCACTAACGCTATTTCTCCAATTATAAAAGTAATCGCTGATAAATTAGGCATCGAAAGTGGACACGTAGAAACAGTACACTCTTATACTAACGACCAAAATTTATTAGACAATTACCACAAAAGCTACAGACGTGGTCGTTCTGCTCCATTAAATATGGTAATCACTGAAACAGGCGCAGCCAGTGCAATCACGAAAGTAATGCCAAGTATGGCTGGCAAATTTACTGGAAATGCAGTACGCGTGCCAACACCAGATGTTTCATTAGCTATTTTAAACCTAAACTTATCTACTGCTGTTGAATCAATAGATGCAGTAAATGCAATTATTCGCGAAGCGGCTACATTTGGGAATTTAGTAGAGCAAATCGACTATTCAACTTCTCAAGAATTAGTATCTACTGACTGTGTAGGCAATTCACATGCTTCTATCTTAGATTCACATGCAACATTAATTTCGCCAAATAAAAAATCAATCGTGTTATATGTTTGGTATGATAATGAATATGGTTATACACGTCAAGTAATTAGATTGGCAAAATACTTAGGTAAGGTACAGCGTTTGACGTATTATTAAGAAAATTATTTCACTAATTAGCTAATTAGCTAATTTACAATATGTAATCATGTTTGAAAATTTACAGGATAAGCTCGAAGGTGCATTTAAAAATCTAAAAGGTCAAGGAAAGCTTACAGAACTCAATATTGCTGCAACAGTAAAAGACATACGTCGTGCATTGGTTGATGCAGACGTTAACTATAAAATTGCAAAGGAATTCACAGACACCATAAAGGATAAAGCTTTAGGACAAAACGTTTTAACAGCAGTATCGCCAGGACAATTAATGGTGAAAATTGTGAGTGATGAATTGACGCAATTAATGGGCGGAACTGCCAGTGAAATCAATATAAAAGGCTCTCCTGCTGTTTTATTAATTTCTGGTTTGCAAGGTTCTGGAAAAACCACATTCTCTGGAAAATTAGCACACTACGCAAAAACAAAACTCAACAAAACACCATTATTGGTAGCATGTGACGTATATCGTCCTGCCGCAATTGATCAATTAAAAGTATTAGGTGAGCAAATTGGCGTGGAAGTATATTCGGAAATTGAAAATAAAAATCCTGTTGCCATAGCACAAAATGCCATTGCCTATGCAAAACAAAAAGGACAAAACTTTGTCATCGTCGATACCGCTGGTCGATTAGCCGTTGATGAAGAAATGATGAATGAAATCTATCAAGTTAAACAAGCTATACAACCACAAGAAACACTATTTGTTGTTGATTCCATGACTGGTCAAGATGCTGTAAACACAGCAAAAGCATTTAACGATAGAATTAATTTTGATGGCGTTGTCTTAACTAAATTAGATGGTGACACGCGTGGAGGTGCAGCTTTGTCTATTAAATACACCGTAAATAAGCCTATTAAATTTGTTTCTCGCGGAGAGAAATTAATCGACACCTTAGATATTTTCTATCCTGAACGTATGTCGCAACGAATCCTTGGTATGGGCGACATCGTGTCTTTTGTGGAGAAAGCACAAGAACAATTTGACGAAAAGGAAGCACAACGTTTACAGAAAAAAATCGCTAAAAACCAATTCGACTTTGAAGATTTTTTACAGCAAATCAATCAAATTCGCAAAATGGGAAATATCAAAGATTTATTAGGTATGATTCCAGGTGTTGGTCAAGCAGTTAAAGACATCGATATCGACGACAATGCCTTCAAAAAAATTGAAGCTATGATTTTCTCCATGACTGTCGAAGAACGCCGAAATCCTGATTTGTTAAATGGAAAACGTAGAGAACGAATCGCGAAAGGCTCTGGAAGTACTATTCAAGAGGTCAATGCATTTGTAAAACAATTTGACCAAATGAAAGTGATGATGAAACGTATGCAAGGCATGGGCATGGGCAAACGTTAGTCAACTATTTTCCACATATAAGTCAATTTTCATTCTAATTTATTTTTAGCATTCTATTTGCTATACAATGGAATTATTTTCCAGCTTTAGTTGTTATACATAAAAATAATAACTATGGAACAAACATTGACCTACAACAGAAAAGCATTAATAACATCTTTTGAGAAAGCAACATCAATTACAAATTCAGTAAAAATTGATACCATTTTAGAAGCCAAGCAAATAATCAATCATTTAATACACTACTTAGCAATCAATGATATCAACAGTATTGAAGATGATTTCATTACTCCAGATTTCAACAAAGACACCATTAAAATACGTTTTACAGCAACTAATGATAAAGTAACAAATCAATCATTTTTGTCTAGTATAAAAATTTTTAATGATTATATTTTTGCGACCAACAAATAACGTTTAACACAAATATTACTTGTCATTTCCATTTTACTATGATATTTCAATTAATTTAGAACCAAGTTCGAGCAATTAAATATTACACGAACAGAATTCGTGGCTATTTATGGATTTTTGTTGGAAATAAATTAGGTGAAAAATGGAAATAAATAACAAAATAAAAGTAGGCATTATTGGTGCTGCTGGCTATACTGGTGGCGAACTAATACGAATTTTATTACACCATCCAAATGTCAACATCGAATACTGTTATAGCAGAAGTCAGCACGGCAAAAAAATATATGATGTACATACTGATTTAATTGGCGATATTGATTTACATTTCACAAATGAATTGAGCAAGGAAATTGATGTCGCATTTTTATGTTTACCACATGGCGAATCAAAACATTTTATTGAAAATAATAGCTTCTCACCTACTACCAAAATCATTGATTTAAGCAATGATTTTCGATTGAAAAAAAATGCTAATAATTTTGTTTATGGCTTACCAGAATTGAATAAAAATGAGATAAAAAACGCAAAGCACCTTGCCAATCCTGGTTGTTTTGCGACAGCTATTCAATTGGCATTATTGCCATTGGCAAAAGAAAATTTATTGCAAAACGACATTCATATTTCTGCTGTTACAGGCAGCACAGGCGCTGGTGTTTCGCTGAGCGAAACATCGCATTTTACATGGCGAAATAATAATTTTTCAGTCTATAAACCTTTTACACATCAGCATTTAGGAGAAATTACAGAAAGTTTGCATCAGCTTCAAGAATCATTTGATGCTTCCATAAAATTCATTCCCTATCGTGGTGATTTTACACGCGGAATTTTGGCATCCATCTATGTAGAATTTGAGGATTCATTAGATGCCGCAAAACAGCTTTTTACAAACTATTACTGCGATGAGCCTTTTGTAGTAATTTCTAATAAAAATATAGACTTAAAACAAGTCGTAAATACCAATAAATGCTTGCTTTATATAGAGAAACATGAAAATCAATTAATGATAATTTCTATGATTGATAATCTAGTTAAAGGAGCATCAGGACAAGCCGTTCAAAATATGAACTTGATGTTTGCACTTGATGAAACTACAGGATTAAAACTAAAATCTGTTGCGTATTAATAAAAAACAATTCTTACAAATGAAACTATTTGATGTATATCCTTTATTTAATGTACAACTAGAGCGTGGAAAAGGCTGTTATGTATATGATAAAAACAACACAGAATATCTTGATTTTTATGGTGGCCATGCTGTAATTTCTATCGGTCATGGACATGAACATTATATTCAAAAACTAAACGAACAATTACACCGATTAACTTTCTATTCCAATTCTGTTCAATTAGAAATACAACAACAAGTTGCCACTAAATTAGGTAAGCTTTCGGGCTACGAGGATTATCATCTATTTTTGATAAATAGCGGTGCAGAAGCTGTAGAGAATGCTTTAAAAGTAGCTTCTTTCTATAATAATCGTAAAAAAGTAATCGCGTTTAGAGGCGCATTTCATGGAAGAACATCAGGTGCAGTTGCGGTTACAGATAATCCAAAAATTAAACCACCAATCAATGACGACGCACATGTTATTTTCTTAGATTTTAATGATGAAGCAAGTTTAGAAAATGCTTTTAAATCCAATGAAATATGTGCCGTAATCATTGAGCCAATACAAGGTGTAAATGGCATTTATGAGCCAAATGCGACCTTTTTACAATTGATACAAAAATTATGTTTAGAACATGGCGCTTTGTTTATTGCAGATGAAATACAATGCGGCTTTGGTAGAAGTGGTCAATTTTTTGCACATCAATATGCAAATGTGCAGCCAGACATCATCACCATGGCAAAAGGTATGGGCAATGGTTTTCCCGTTGCAGGCATTCTTATCCATCCAAAAATTATTGCACAATACAGTATGTTAGGCACTACTTTTGGTGGCGCACCACTAGCATGTGCAGCAGTAATGGCTGTACTAGATGTCATAGAAAATGAACATTTAATTGATAATGCCATCAACATGGGAAATTATTTAAAAGAAAAATGTGAGCAATTACCACACGTCAAAGAAATTCGCGGAAAAGGCTTAATGCTTGGTGTGGAATTTGATTTTCCAATTAAAGAAATACGAGATAAATTAGTGTACGAACATCACCTATTTGTAGGCAACTCAAACCAGCCAAACACCATGCGGTTTTTACCGAGTCTAACTGTTACTAAAAAAGAAATTGACCAATTAATAAATGCATTAAATAGTTTGCTTAAATGAAAAATTTCTTAAACATACATGATGTTGTAAATGCAGAACAATTAGCACAAGAAGCCATTGCTATAAAGCAACAAAAATTTGCAAATAAATCTATTGGCAAAGACAAAACGATGGTTTTATTGTTTTTAAATTCTTCTTTGCGTACACGTATATCCACACAAAAAGCAGCACACAATTTAGGCATGCAAACTATCGTATTAAATCTCGGACAAGATAGTTGGCAAATGGAATATGAAGATGGCGCAGTGATGAATGGTACAACAGCTGAACACATCAAAGAAGGTGCTGCTGTCATTAGCGAATATGCTGATATTATTGGTATTCGCGCATTTCCTACGCTTACAGATAGAGAAAAAGATTATTCAGAATATGTATTGCATAAATTTTTGGAGAATGTAAATGTTCCTGTTGTTAATATGGAATCTGCAACGGTTCATCCATTGCAATCCTTAACAGATTTAATGACCATTCGTGAATATTCCAAAAAAGAGAAACCAAAGGTTGTGCTAAGCTGGGCACCTCATATCAAACCATTACCACAGTGTGTGGCCAACTCTTTTGCTGAATGGATGAATCATGCAGATGTAGAATTTGTTATAACACATCCTAAAGGATATGAATTAAATGAAAAATTTAGCGGCAATGCACACATTGAATATATGCAAGATAAGGCATTTGAAAATGCAGATTTTATTTATGCTAAAAATTGGAGTGCATACGATTCTTATGGAAAAATTTTAGGTGATAATCCTGATTGGATGATTACGGATAAGAAAATGCAATTGACAAATCATGCCAATTTTATGCATTGCTTACCAACACGCAGAAACTTAGAAATTGCCGATGATGTGTTAGATTCCGCTTATTCTTTAGTCATCAAACAAGCTGCCAACCGCGAATACGCAGCACAAGCAGTATTAAAAAAAATATTAGAGAATTTATAATGGCAATCAATTGCTTTTTCTTGTGATTACCTATTGACAATTAAGTAATTATGTATTAAATTACTTTTTCAAAATGGTCGATTATGTTAAGAAATTTACATGCTTTGCTCACTGGAGCATTTCTATTTATTTTTTCATTTTTATTGGCTAATGGAAATCCTAAAGATGTAATACGTTTAGGTTCTAAATTAATTTACGATGTGAACTTCGAAGGTGCCTCTTACGAAGTAACCGTAATCGTAAAAAATAATAATGAAAATTATACTTTTGAATGGTTTATGTCTAAGCCAGCAAATGGAAAAGGCACTATACAGCTTAGCAAAGCAGCCATCGAAAATGCAAGTGGCATATTGAGTCATTTTACCAATGGCGATATAAGTTTGGACGATCAATGTTGTATTTTTCTAAGCAAGAAAATGTTCGAAGAATTGAAAAATGATGGTTCAATGGAAATTGTAACAGACAAGAAAAAAAATATAAAAACAATTTTTGGAAATGCTTACCAGCATACACAAAGCTATGGCTATAAAAATAATTATACTAACGAATTTCAATGCAGAACGGTTAGTGATGGTGGCGACTATCAAATCACTTATGTTGATGATGCTGATTTTCCATTGATTGTTGAATTGAATTTAGATTGGTCCTTGAAGCTTAAAAATATTGAGGATTAATACTCTTCAATTTGTAGTATTTTCTGTAATTTCTGTTTATCGTCTTTCTGTTTATTTTCATTAGTAATAAAGCCAGCATGATTAAATTCTTTTTCTAATGTCCAAGCATCAGGACGCACATTTTTATTATAAACTTTAATTAGTTCGGGATTTTTTTTCAATTCTTGCATCCAAAATATCGGACCATCATAATGCTTCCAGCCATCATATTCATTGCGTGAATAGAAAACTTGCAAGCTTATAATCTCGCGTTTGACGAACGAATGTTGTTGATCAAAATAAACTATTTCGCTGTATTTAAGTTTACGTGTAAATTGTTGGAAAAAGTCTTTAAAATATGGATTAGCACAATAGTCATCTAAACACGAAAAAGTTGCAGTGTTTATTTGAAATACATTAAAATGTTGTAAGAAATCATCTAATAAACATTCATTCAATGTGCGTTTTGGATAATATGCCTTCCAATTTCCATGACAATATCCATTCAACAAATCAAGTGGAACAGTTTTTAGATAATTATTTTTAGACAAATCTAAGTTAATAGTATAAGTAAACGTGTCAGCAACAAACAAATGTTGTGCCGATGCTGAACTTACAGCAGAAAACATAAAGAAAATCAAAAAATATTTTCTCATTTTTAAAATACACTTTAAGCTTACAAACCTGTAATTTTTGCTAATTCTTCTTTTGTATTCGGTGCTTTCGCAAATACTTTTAATGGAAATAAAACAGTTTTATTTCTATAATTTTTTGCATCAAAATTAGCAGCAAATGCATTGTCTAACACAGCAATTTTTCCATCCATAGAAAACGTCAAAATGGTAAACTCTTCATTCGCTATCAATTTAAAATCCGATTTAAACTGTTCCGGAAAATAAGTCAAAACCGCATTTCTATTTTTATAAACAACATATACAGGCGAGTGTAAAGCTTGCTTAAAACCTTGCAAATTAAAATCAGCAAGAATTGGAATTGTTTCTTCTGTCAAAATTTTATCACAATTATAGACTTCCATTTTATCTACATTTAATGTCTTGAACGCTTGATTACTTAATGTTTCAAATGAAAGTGTATTTGAATTAGAAGATGACATAGCTACATTTGTATTGCCAGACGAATCAAAAATCTCATCATTATTAACTGCATCATTCCATATATTTTCTGGCCATAATGCGTTAGAGTCATCTCCTATCTCTCTATTCGATTCCGATAAAGAAGCAAACGGTGTGTCTTTTCGCCAAGTGTTCGTTTGTCTATTTAAAATAAATGTTTCACCACCTGTCATATTAAACGCAGTTGCCAATTGTACTTGTGCTTTTTTAGCAGGAGCAAATGATAATAATTTACCATTGCCATACGCTAAAAACTCAAACATACCAGCACTTTCCAGCACATGCTGTTTACCGTTTTCCTGATAAGCCATCGGAATATTATTGAGAATTAAATCTAACTGATCGACAAACTCTCTGTATTTTAACACGACATCACCTTGATATAATTTTCCATCTTGAAAAAAAGCAAATGGAGGAATAAAAATTCGCGATTGATGGTGCTGTATCAGCTTACACTCAGCAGCATTGAAACGATATTCTGTAAAAGGTGTTTCAGGAATTTTTTCTATTGAAAAACCGAGTGTATACATAAATACAATCAGAATAGTAATACCGTGTTTCATATCTAGTTTTTATTATTAACGAAGATGCTACTACAATATTATATTTCAATACTTATAGTTGGCAATTTTTAATACAAAACCATCAAAAACTTGTGCTAAATACAAATCATTACCGTGTACCAAAGCAGTTGATGAACCAGAAATTTTTTTTCCGTCATCATCAAAAATTAGACGTGCTTGTCCTGTTTGCTTATTAATAGCATACGTTTTTGAAGGTGACAATGTCTCTGGAAAATAGGAAAGCAGAGCAAACTTTATTTCATCAGGATGCACTGAAACGATTAAATCGTCGCCATTATCTATAATATTATCCATGCCATTAATTGCAGCAATTCGCTTTCTATTTTTCAACGTTCCATCAGATTGCATTTCATATTTATACATCGCATAATTACGCGAAGTAGCTAAATACAAAGCATCTCCTTCATCATAAAGACCATTTGGAAAACCGATAATACTATCCACTTTTTGCCATGTTGTTGCACCATTACAATACACCACCGAGCCACCATAAGGACTATAGAGCATTTCTAAAATATTGGAAGAATTTTTATCATTAGAAAAATAAAATGCACCATTAGGCAATACAGTAATATCATTGGGTGAAATCAATAATGGATGTTTATACTCACGCACAAATTCCAATTGTGAGGCTTTGATTTCAAATTGCAAAACAGCATTCGTATAGGCACTATCGCGATAGTGATTGATTACATATAAATAATCGATGCCATTTACTTTTTGCAAATCAAACCCATGAGGATGAAATGGAATTGATGGCATATTTACGATCGGTAATGCTGTACAAATATCCGTATTCAAATCTATTTGCTGAATGGCAGCCTGTAAAGCCATACCTGTTCTCCTTTCATCACAGGACACTAATATTCTGTTATTCGCTTTATCTAATACTATATCTTCAGGGCCGGGTGCCGTGACAATTTTTGAATATAGTTTTTGTGGTGTATTTTTTTGACAAGATAAAATTGAAAAAAGAATAACATAAACAATAAGCCAATTTTTATTCATAGTTTTATTTTTACAAAAATAAATATACAAATTGGAAAGAATACTAGTTATAAAAGTAGGCGGAAATATTATTGATAAGGAAGAAGCGCTTCATCAATTCTTACAAGATTTATCAAAAATAAATACTCCAAAAATTTTGATCCATGGTGGTGGAAAAATTGCTACGCAACTCAGTAAACAATTAGGAATCGAATCAAAATTAGTAAATGGCAGACGAATAACTGACGAAAAAACCATCGACGTAGTTACAATGGTTTATGCTGGTTTGATTAATAAAAAAATTGTAGCACAATTGCAGGCAAATAATTGCAATGCAATAGGCATTTGTGGCGCTGATGCAAATAGCATTCTTTCGCACAAACGTGTAAATAATTTGATTGATTATGGTTTTGTTGGCGACATCGATGAAGTAAACATGGATTTCTTTTTGTCCTTATTAGAAAAGCAATTAACACCAATTATTGCTCCCATTACACACGACAAAAATGGCTTACTATTAAACACAAATGCCGATTCATTGGCTGCGGCAATCGCTATTGCATTATCTAAAGATAAAAAAGTAAGCTTTTACTACTGTTTTGAAAAAAATGGATTGATGGAAAATGTTAACAATGATGACAGTATTATTAGCCATGTTAAGAGCTCAGAAATTGAACAACTAAAAGAGAAACAAATCATTACCGATGGCATGTTGCCCAAAATCGATAATATAAAATATGCATTGGAAAACGGTGTGGAAAAAGTTATTTTATGTCATGCACAAAATATCCTTTCAAATGTAAATGAAAATGCTAAATTTGGAACAACATTTACCAAAAACTAAGATGACGAAGATACAAGACGATGCACAGATACAGTTTATTGAGTTGCTACAAAAACTCATTGGTGTTTCCTCATTTAGCAAAGAAGAAGATAAAGCAGCGGATATCGTTCGTAAGTTTTTAAAATCAAAAAAAATTCCTTTCGATACAAAGCTTCATAACACTTGGGCAAAAAATAAACATTATAATTTTTTAAAACCTACCATACTACTCAACTCTCATATCGACACTGTAAAGCCAGTTAATGGTTGGGTGAAAGATCCATTTAGTGCAGAGGTGCAAGATGATAAATTATATGGTTTGGGTAGCAATGATGCTGGCGCTGCACTCATTTCCTTATTGGCTACATTTTTACATTTTTACGATAAAGAAGATTTAAAATACAATCTCATTTTTGCTGCTACTTCTGAAGAAGAAATTTCAGGTAAAAATGGAATCGAACAGATTGAAGACATCACCTCTTCTTGTGAGTTTGCAATCGTTGGCGAGCCAACAGAAATGAAAATGGCGATTGCTGAAAAAGGCCTCATGGTATTTGACGGCGAAGTAAAAGGCAAAGCAGGTCATGCCGCACGCAATGAAGGTGTTAATGCTATCTATTTGGCAATGACTGATGTGCAATGGTTTCAAAACTATCAATACAAAAAAATAAATCCAGTTTTGGGTCCAGTAAAAATGACGGTAAGCATGATACAAGCAGGTACACAACACAATGTAATACCTGATGTATGCAAATATACAGTAGATGTGCGTACTATTCCCGAATATACGAGCGAGCAAATTATTGAAATAATAAAAGACAATGTAAAAGCAGATATTAAAGTGCGTTCTACTCGCTTACAGCCTTCGCAAATTGATAAAGAACATTTAATTGTAAAAGCAGCAGAAAAATTAGGCATTGAAACATTTGGCTCTTCAACACTTTCTGATCAAACTTTATTGAAAATACCAAGCATAAAAATGGGTCCTGGAAAATCAGAGCGCTCCCATACTGCCGATGAATTTATATACTTACAGGAAATTGAAGATGGCTTAAAAATTTACAGAAAACTATTGGAACAAGTGCTATAAATACACGCTTATTTCCCAAATAACTTACCGAAGTCCATTCCCATTTTGCCCATCATCTCTTGAGCTTTGCCTTGAAAATCTGCCATATTTATTTTACTCATAATTTTAGAAAAATCTGGTTTGCCATTTTCATCTAAAAATTCTGTTTTTAATTTATCAAATACTTCAGTCAACGAAAAGTCTCTCACCTTTTGTGCGGTTTCTTCTGCTAAGCCTACTTTGTTTACTAAATCGTTTACAATATTCTCGCGCAAAGTCTGCATTGTCGGATTGTTTTTAATATCAGAAATGCCATTGCTCATTATATCTTTCAAACCTGCCATGCCACCAGCCATCAAGTCTTCTGAAAAAAACTTTTTAAAATTATCTAATAACACATTAGTACTTTGCGTCGTTTGGTCAGCACTCAATCCAAATTTTTCTTGTATCTGTTGCTGCATTTTTGCTTGAATATCATTATAAATTTCTTGAAACATGGTATTGATTTTAATTATCAAATATAGACGTAAAAAGTTAATTGATAAAAAAATTAGCAAAATTTAGTAAAAAATCAAATTCAATGTGCGAAATTGACTAAGCATTAATAAATAACTTATAACTTCATGATATGAAATTAAAAATATGTGGTGCAGCTCAAAC
>JADKZZ010000090.1 GCA_020848475.1 Chitinophagales bacterium
CATCAGCAGTGATATCGTATCCATTTTGTCTGATATTAAATTCTGCCGAACGATTTGGATTTAATCCGCGAGCGCCAATTCCAATTTGCATGCCTGCGGCATCATTTTCCCAAACATTTAAACCAGCGATTCGATTAAATATTTGTCTTCCGTTATTCGTAGCAGTATTTGCCAATATATTAGAAAGATCAACAATTTCAGTTTTTTTGCCTTCAAAAATAACAGTTCCTTCAACGCTTTTTAAACGTATTTCCTTCATCTTTTCCGCCTGTATGGTGATTTCGTCAATTTGCGTTTGAATGGTATCAAAATAGGATAAGTCAGCATCGTTCGTTTGTGCATACGAATTTTGCAGGCTTAAAAAAATTATAATGGATATATAGAATTGAACTAGTTTCATTTTTTAAAAGGCAAAATCCATTTTTTGGGTGCAAAGTTAATAGGTTGTTTGGCTAAATCAATAGTGTTGTCGATAAAAGCTTGACTTGGATGGCCATTTAATGCCGCATAACTATCTGCATACACTTCCGCATTTTTAAATCCTTTTTTAGTTTCGTATTCATTTGCCAAAAAATGAGCGAACTGTAATATCATATCAGGCTGTGTGCTCATTTGTTTTTCTTGTTGTGGTGTCAAATAATTTCTGTTGCATACTTCTTCAATTTTTCCATTTGCATCTTTTACCACAAAAGTGGTGAGCGCATTTTTTTCCATCAACATTACCCGCCACGAGAATCGATAACCTTGTTCTGTCCAAAATAGTTTATTTGGATACAATGCATATCGAAAAGGTAATAGCAATTGAATTAAAAAATGAAAACAGAGTAGTGCAACAAAAAATGAGTTGAATTTTGGTGTATATATTATTTTGTTTTGAATTTGTGCTATCGAGAAAATAGATAAAAATTTTTGGTGGAAATTGGCTGAAAAAAATATCCAGGTAGCCACTATCATTACAAATGGAAATACACCAATTTGAAATAAATAACTTGTGATTACATGAAAAACGACAACGGCAATATAGGCAAATGGCCTTGTTTTATTATTCCATAAGAAGAAGGCAATGCTAATGTCAAACAGCATACCGAACCATGAAAATAGGTAAGGCACTATTGAATAATTAAATAAAAATCCGATGATTGGATAATGGTCTCTGCTTTTCAACCATATTGTTAATGGTTGTGCGTGCAAAAGCCAATCTGGATTTATTTTAGCAATGCCAGCAAAAAAATATACACAAGCAATTTGCAATTGTAAAATAAAAATACACCAATTAGGAATGTACGCACTTGTTGAAGTAATTCCCAATTTTACATCAAGCGAAGCGTGTTTGTTGGCTGGCAAAATACACATCATTAAACTGATGATGCTGACGAAATAATAATGATTGAGATAATTTGTTTTGTCGAGTAATTCAACATAGGTAAAAAGGAAAAAAAATGCGATACTGGCTACTCTATAAAACAAGCCAAATAGAATGCAAATAGCAGCTAGTATCATGCCACCAAAAACAAAATACATTCCATTTCCTAAAAGTGGCTTTATGAATTCAAACCCTTCGTATGCGAAAAAAAATTGAGGTTGAATGTATAATAAATCGACCCAGCCTTTTGCTACAAATCGCACACTGCTAAACAGCAACATGGCACCAAATAAAATGCGGAATGATGCTAGTGGTGCAATAGAAACTGGTCGATAAAGAAAATTTTTTACATTAGCAATCATAAGAAAAAGAATAGAATGTTTTTTGAGTTTGCTTTCTCATGATTAAAATCGGTGTTTAGTCGCCGTCGCTATCTGTGTATGTAATGGAAACACCTAAGGCAGAAGGCACATCAACTTTCATTAAAACAAGTAGTTTTTTTGCTTCTAAAAAAAGTGCATCTGCTTTTGGTTTGTCTGTCGTAATCGTGTTGGCATAGTCAACACCGCAGGCATTTACTTTGTCGATGCAAACATCGATTTGTGCTAAAATATCATCAGCAAGATTGCCACCAAAAGTACTAGTAACATTGAGAGTTCTGATATAGTCATTCAATCCTTTTCCATCTACTGCACCTTTTCCATTTAGCACATCTTTTAGGTTGTTTAAAGTAAGCAACATATATTCAATGCTTTTATTGGCATTATACGCTTGTGCAGCCTGAGGATTTATATTGATTGTTGCCACATTGCCTTGATAGCCTGCCGGAATGCCTATTTGATGGCGTTTAAAATCGTCAACTCGTTGAGCGAATGAGTTCACCATATAACTAATAGAACCTGCGGCATCTGTGCCAAGGCTATTGATATAAGTATCTCTATAAGTTGCCCATTCTGTAACAATACTAGCCTGCACATTTATACAATTGCTAATGAGTGAACCTAAATAAGCAGTATATGCTGCTGCGTTTGGATGAATTGTAAAGCGCTCTAAAATTTGTGTTGGCGTTAGTGTTCTGCTAAATAAGAGATATTCCATTGCAGGCAAGCCTTTGTCCGATTTTATTCTTGATTGTACAAATGAAAGTGATGTTGAATTTCTTCCTATATACGCTTCTATACTATCTTTTCTTGTGGGAAAATAATTATTGTTGTCGATGGCCATTGCATTTTCTGCAGGTGGTGTTTTTTCATATATTTCACACGTATGCCAAGCAGCATAGGCATTTAAAAAAGCTGTTTGTAATGCGCTTAAATTTGTTGCATCTGTGTTTGTCGAAAATGTGGTAAATGCTGTTTGTAGATTATTTAATGCCGTACCGTAACTTGTATAAGCTGGTAAGATAATATTATCAGCGTAGTTGATAAACATTTCTTTTTTGCCGAACTCATCTGTGTTTTCAGGTCCTTTACAAGCAATAGCAAATGCAAAGCACATAAGCATTATTAAACGATATTTCAACATTATTTTCATATATAAAAACTGTCTTGAAAGATAAGAACTATTTGTTTTTTTATGGCAAATAGTTCATTATCAATTCTGTATTTTATTATTAATTATCTGCCTTGTGCCGATATCCAATTTGTTTTAAAGTCGATTAATTCTGCATTTGTAAATCCGTATATAGATTGAATTTTTGTAATAACATCACTGATTCTTGTAGTTTCAGTCACAGGATTTGTTACAAATTTATACACAGAAGCATCAGCATTTGATGGTGCATAGAACAAACCTAAGAGTTCATCGATTTGTGCGTCACTTATTTTTCTATGTGCTGCTGGTATGGCTTTAAAACCATGGATAAAGCCAATGCTTTCAGATATATCATGAATTGCACTTGCATTTGAAGATGCTGTAGGAGTGCCGCTTGTAAATTTAGGAATTGCAGCATAAGAATAATTGATAACAGTAGCCATAATCGATTTTTCTATTAATAATTTAATCGATGCAATTGCCTCATTTCTCTCATCATTATATTCACTTCCAGCTTTTACGGCTGCTTGTAATTTGATGAATTGATCTCTAATTTTAGTGTAGAAACCAGTACCATCGTTTTTATCTCTACGTGCAGTATATAAAGCAATAAATGCATCTGGTGTGCTCGTATTCGCTACTGTATTTGTATTGGGAAAATTGGCATGTGCACCATAAATGCGAATCATTTTATCGACAGTTGCTGTTGTGATAGTTCCTTGCGAAAGTGTAACTAAATGATTGTATAGTGCTGCTTCGTATAAGCCTTTTTCTACTTCTTGTAAGGTCTCTTTTCCTCTTTTGTCTAATAATCTAGCACCATAAACGCCGCCGTTCAATGCTACAGCACCTAATGCAACATCATACACGTTTTGACTACATGTAACCATTGTTGGGAAATAGCTATTTTCAATATTATTTGAATAGCTAGTGGCAGTAATGCTTTTAAGTGAAGGTGTTCCGTTATTAGCATAATACTTTGTCAATGAATCAGCCTCCAATTTATTTAATACATTTTCAGCTCTTTTCATATAAGAAGACAAAGCACTTAATTGCGTTCTTAAGCTACTTTCATCACTTACATTTGCATCAAAATTTGCACCATCGTATGTTGTAGGAATTATTAATGGAGTTTTTTCTTCTTTACAAGAAACAAATAAAACAGCAATTGCAAAAATGCAAGCATTTCGAAGGTTTAATAGATACATTTTTTGTTTTTATTTAGATTAATTCAAAATAGAATGCAAAAATAAACCATTTTGCAATTAAAAACTATCATAAAAATTTGAAATATTATACCTGAGATTAGGTATTAATTGGCTTCGGAGAATTCTTCTTTGCTAATCAATCCATTTTGTATGGCATAGACAATCATTTCTGAAGAGGAATTAATTTTCAACTTCTTCATGATGTTTTTTTTGTGCGTATAAACGGTATGTGTGCTTAAAAAAAGATGGCCAGCAATGGTTTTCGCAGTCCAGCCTTTGGCGGTGAGTTTTATAATTTCTGTTTCTCGTGAAGAAAGATTAAATGCTTTACAATTGTCATTATCTACATGCATGTGTTTTTCGATGATGATATCGATAACTTTGTGGCAAAGAAATTTCTCATTTTTAGCTGCTGCGTAAATGGCGGCAATGATTTCTTCTTTATCGCATTCCTTTGTTAAAAAGCTTATCACACCATATTCAATAGCTTTATAAATATTTGCTTTTGAATCATCGGCAGAAATCACTAATAGATTTGATTTAGGAGAAATTTTTCGAATGCTTTCTAAATCTTGTAACACAAAATTTTTATCGCTATTGTAATCAAAAATAATGACTGTAGGTTGGTACTCTTTGCTCAATTGTAATAATTCCGCAGAATTTGAAGCTTCACCAATAATTTTAAAATCTTTATTAGACGACAATAGGTTTCTCAATCCAATTCTGATTAGATATTGAGCGTCTGCTATAAGAATTTTTATCATTTCATCAAAAGTAAGAAATAAATACAAAATACTCACTATCCTTAAGTTAGGTAAAAAAAAGATAATAAAATGGTATTTTAGTCGCTCAATATAATTGTATGCAGAAAAATTTGTCATTTCATCAAACAATTGCTGGTTCTTTACAGAGCTCCATAGATCCTTCTATTTGGGATAAAGTGTTGGCCGCATACGACAAAGGTGATTATGGCGATGCCATTCGCAATTGTATTAATTATATCAATCCATCGATAGAACAGAAATATGCCAATGCCGACAAAACAACTTATGTCATTCCACATGGTTCGATATTGGTAGAATTGCAAATCACGAAGGATAGTTTTGTTGTAAATGCTCCGTTTTTGTATGTTGAAGGCGCCAAAATAGTGCCACTTTTAAGACAAGTAGCGCAGTTAAATTTTACGCCGTTAAGTATATCTTCTATAGTATTGGAAAATGAAAAACTATATTTTAAATATAGCTGTCCATTAAATGTAGCTGAGCCGTACAAAGTGTATGATGTGCTAAGAGAAATCTGTATCAATGCAGACAATTATGACGATGAATTTATCAATAAATTTAATGCAAAACGCATTCAAGAACCACGTGTAACACCATATACAGCCGAGCAGAAAGAACAGGCTTGGCAAAAAATTCAACAATACATTGTCGAAGCGTTTGATGCTTATGACCAGTTAGAGAGTAAACGATTAACCAGCTATTTGTGGGATGTGCTCATGATTTCTATTTTGAAAATCGACTATTATTGTGCGCCGCAAGGCACATTGCGTAGTGAGATTGAAAAAACATTATCCTTTTTAAATTCAAAAGAAGATTATTATCAGCGATTGAGCAAGGGCAAAGAATTTCTAAAAAAATTACAACAATATGAACGCGCAAAGTTTGATGATGATTTATATAAAATCGAAGTGTTTGTGCCTTATAAATTTCGCACCAATTTAGACGGTGTGCGCAATATATTAAAGTATGCGTATGAGACATCTGAAAAAGAAATAAAATCTTTAGATTTTATTGGAGCAAGCTGCACTTTAGAATACGGCATTTTAAATTTATTTTATAATCACAATATTGAAGATGCCATAGCCAATGAATTAAGCAATGCGATGGAAAATGCTGCAGGCAAACCCATGCAAGAAACAGCGACATTGCTTTTTGATGCGGTAAAAAAAGTAATGACATCAGATGCGTTTTTACAATCTGTTGCAGCATTACCAAAAACAGATGTTATCAATCCAAGCCCGAAAAAGGGATTTTTCAATAAATTATTTGGCTAAAATGTAAGTATGAATCACGAAGGTTTAAAACAGGCTGTTTACAAAATAAATACTGCGAGTGGCAGTGGCACAGGCTTCTATTTAAAAAGCCAAAATATCATTGTTACGAATTATCACGTTATCGATGGCAATAAACAAGTATCTATCGAAAATCAGTTACAAGACCGATATATAGCAGATGTCGTTTATGTAAACCCTGAAGCAGATATCGCATTTTTGCGAGGTAAAAACTACCAGCCTGACGCATTTATTCCGTTTGAAACAGTGGAAGCAGTGCATAGCCGTGATGTTGTTTATGTTTTAGGTTTTCCGTTTGGAATGCCTTATACGATTACAGAAGGTATCGTGTCAAACGAAAAGCAATTGTTAGATGGTCGCCATTTTATACAAACAGATGCAGCCGTAAATCCAGGAAATAGCGGCGGACCAGTTGTCAATGCTGATGGTTTGTTAATCGGTGTAACTACAGCAAAATTTACAGAAGCAGATAATGTTGGATTTGCCATTCCAGCCAGCGTATTAAAAGAAGAGTTGGATACTTTTGCTACCAATACAAGTGGAGCCTATTCGCTCAAATGCAATTCTTGTAAATCATTAATCGTAGAAAAAACAGATTACTGTCCTAATTGTGGAGCGAATATCGATGAAAAAATATTTGATGATAAAGAGATAAGCAAGCTTTCTTTATACATCGAAACAGCGATTAAAAATATGGGCATAGATCCTGTTTTGGCTCGTTGTGGTAATGAATATTGGGAATTCCATTCTGGTAGTGCATTGGTGCGCATTTTTGTGTATGATAAAAATTATCTATATGCTACATCGCCGATTAATAATTTACCACAAGGAAATTTGGAGTCTTTGCTTCGCTATGTGAATAGTAATCCGGTGCCTCCTTATCGTTTGGCAGTATATAATAATCAGATTTATATTTCCTATAGAGTTCGCATGAGTGATGTTTTTTCTGCAAATGCTACAA
The DNA here is from genome assembly GCA_020848475.1 of Chitinophagales bacterium. Lineage (GTDB taxonomy): Bacteria > Bacteroidota > Bacteroidia > Chitinophagales > JADIYW01 > JADJSS01. The sequence goes on from JADKZZ010000090.1 coordinate 7,140, forward strand.
TTATTCAACAAAATCTAAGCGAACTTATAGTAAAAGCAAATGAAATGGATGATTTCTTTGTGCAAGAATATGCTTGCGAGAAGACAAACTATGCAAAATTAAATGGATAAAAAAAGTCCAATCTTTAACGATTGGACCCGATATAATAGTTAGTGTTAGTGGTTACTTCACGGTTATTCTTCCTGTGCTCACAACACTTTCATCAATTTTTAATTGGAAAAAATAGATACCTGCATTTTTGAAAATATCACGATTGATTTTTAAATCATATTCTTTTACTTGCGCAATGCGATATACTTCGCTACCAATCATATTGTAAAAAACAACAGCTACTTTACTTCTTTCTACATCGATGTCACTACTAATTTTTATAGTAGCATCAGTTGTCATCGGATTAGGATAAAGTTTGATTAAATCCTTTTCGCCAAATTTAGCTTCTGCACTAATATTAGCAGCAGAGAATGCTTGACTGAGCCTCGGAAAAAACAGGCTCGAAGCAAACAATAAAAGTATAAGTGTAAACGTTCTACGCATAGGCTTATTCACAATTTTTAATGTATTTACAATCTTATCAACCATAAATATAGTTAATTGATATTTAAAAGTCAATATCTGTGCCAAGTTTTTTGACCAAAATCAGCATTTTATTACTTGTAATAGGTCTGAAAACTGCGTGATAGTGTAATCTGCTAATGAATATTGTGTTGCATTCTTAGAAATGTAGATATTTGTCATACCTACAGATTTGCCAAAATCCATGTCAGATGGTTTGTCGCCTACCATAATTGATTTAGTAAAATTTATTTCGGGAAAATCAGATTTTGCTAAAAATGCCATTCCGTTTTTAGGTTTTCGCAAGGTGTTTTCCTCAGATGCAAAGTCAGGAGCGTAGTAAATGGCATCTATTCTTCCGCCATTGAGTTCTATCATATTCATCATATTTTGATGAATTTCGTTCAGTTGTTCGTGCGTCAATAAACCTTTTGCTATGCATTGTTGATTGGTAACTATAATTATATTAGAAAATAATTTTGCGAGTTTAGGCATCGTTTCTAATACGCCATCTAAGAACTCAAATTGTTCCCAATCTAAAACATAACTTCCATTAATATTTTTATTAATTACGCCATCACGGTCGAGAAATAATGTCCATGTATTATCTATTGGAATCATAAATTAATAGGACAATAAAGTTAGTTGTTGGATAACATTAAAATGCTTATCATTCGTAATTAATATCGATTTATGTTGTAAGGCTAATGAGGCAATCCATATATCGTTTTCAGGAATTTGATTTCCTTTTTCTTTTAACTTTGATTTTATTCTGCCATAAAATTCTGCAGTTTCTTCATCTACTTTTACTATGGAAAAATTAGAAATAAAATCATTTATTTTTGCAATATTTTTTAGTGGCAATTTAGATAAATTAGCTCCATAAAATAATTCCCCGATAACTATTGATGGAATATAAATCAATTTATTTTTCTGATACTTTTTAGTATTTACCTTATTACTAAATACATCAATAATAAAACAAGTATCTAAGATAAGGCTACTTCCACTCATCAGTTTTTATTACTTCACAACCTTCTTTAATAGCTTTTTTCATTTTCTCTGCTTCTTTAGAGGACAAAATATCTGTGTAGTTGGTTAAATGCTTCTTTGATTTTTTCTTATTTTTTAATGCATCTTCGAGCATAAGAATTGTGTTTTCATCTTCGAGATGTAATATTTCGTCAATTATATCTAATTTTCTTGCTTTTAAATTCATATTTAAAGTTACTGAAAAATACCAAAAAAATAAAGGACAAAATAATCATCTAAAATCTATTTGTGCTTTTTGGTAATCTTCTGGTATGCCTATATCAATAAAATAATTATCAAAAATTTTTCCTTGAATTTGTAAATCATTCAAATGTTTTTCTAAAACATCTTTCTCAAACGAGAATTTTTCATCGCAATCTATTTTATCAAATAAGCTTTTATGGAAATAATAAACGCCACCATTTATTAAACCATGTTCGCAATATTTTTTTTCATTAAATGAAATAATTTTGTTTTCTTCATTGAGTTCTACCGTGCCATATCTATCAAATTCAAACATTGGTTTTAACGCTAAAACAATATCACATTCTTGATTTTTTATTTTTGATAATTCAATATCAAAATACGTGTCGCCATTCAACACAAAAGCATCATCTTCCACAAAAGAAAATGCATGTTTGATGCCGCCGCCAGTGCCTAATGGTTCATGTTCTATTGCATATTGAATATTTATTCCTAAATAGTTATCTTGAAAATAATCTTGGATTAGCTCTTTCAAATAGCCAACAGACAACACTACATTTTCTATATTCTGATGTTGTAGTTCTTTAAAAATATAATGTAAAAAAGGCTTGCCTTGAATTGGTGCCATTGGCTTAGGAACATCTTTCACTACTGTGCTCAAGCGCGTGCCAAAGCCGCCTGCGAGTATAATAACTGGTGTACTATTTATGAATGCAGATTTCAGATTTCAGATTTATAATTCAAAAAATTTTTCTTCTACTAATTGGCAAATAATGTGTCCAACTGTGATATGACATTCTTGAATACGCGGTGTGTCTGTCGATGGTATATTGATTAAATAATCGCAATATGCTGCCATCTTTCCACCTGTTTCACCAGTAAAGCCAATAATAATTAAACCACGTTCTTTGGCGACTTTAAAAGCTTCAATAATATTTCCAGAATTTCCAGAAGTAGATAAGCCAATTAAAATATCGCCTTTTCTGCCTTTTGCTTTTACGATGCGTGCATATACTTCGTTGTAACTATAATCATTAGCAACTGCTGTTAAATACGATGTATTTACGTGCAAAGCTTCTGCATCTAATGGCTCTCTATCGGAATAGAATCTGCCAGAAAACTCAGCAGCCAAGTGTTGTGCGTCAGCTGCCGAACCACCATTACCACAAAACAATAGTTTGCCATCGTGTTTAAAACAATCTACAATTTTGTCAGTAACGATTTGCATGGTTTTTAGTAAATTTTCATTTTCTAAAACCTGTTGCTTGGTTAAAATAGAAGCTTTTAATATATCTTGAATTTTCGATTGCATGCAGTAAAGATAGAAATAAGTAGCTTGTTATTTTTGATTTGGCGATAGTTTTTTTACCTTGTTAAAATGGGCAAAATTGAATTAGATGCATCTGCAAAAGTTATTATCATTTCATCAGCAATTATTTGTTATGGACAAAGTGCTACCTATGAATTGAGTCAACATATTGCCGATGAAATTTCTACGATGTGGAATGAAGCAAATGGAAAAATAGTATTGAATGAAAATATGTTTTCTGTGCGATTTAATATCACATTTCAATATAACAATTGGATACGTGCTAATAGCATTTTGCAAAACACAAATCCTATAAATAATTATATACGTATAGAAGAATTTAGCCAACTCAACATCTCGTTTGTTGATGCAATTGGCAGTAATAGTGGCTATTTTATGTTAGATAATTTATATAGCGGTTCTACGACTTGTGCACACGAATACGGCCATTCATTAGGCTTACCTCATCCAACAGAATTAAACATTGTAGGTAAAGGTGTGCCAAGTATTATGTATCCGCGTGGAACATTAGTGAGTCCAGAATTTCAATATGATAAGAATGCACAGCCTGGCGGTCCTGGCGGCACACTTCATCCAAAATATAGAAAAGTAAAACAAGATGATATCGATAATTTGCAAATAGCAGAATTAATTACAAAAGACATTTTTGTATTAGGTAAATTCACCAACAAGTATCACGAAGCACATGTTAAACAAGATATATGATGTTTATTGTATAGCACAAGAAAAAATATAAGCAATCTTTACCCATAAAAACTACTTTTATATGGATAGCGTTTGTGGTACATATCTTGCACCATTAATATCATGGTGTTGCGGAGTTCTTCTAAGTTTTCTTTATTCGTTGCAGAAATGAAAACGCAATTGCAATTCATCCATGCACGCATATTTTTTTCAAAATCCTCAGATAATTCTTTTTTTACTACTTCTGGTAAAAATCGGTCGAAATGTTTTTCTCGATATAAATCCATTTTATTAAAGACGACTAATCGAGGCTGTTTAGTTACACTTAAGTCAGATAGTGTTTCATTCACCACATTGATATGGTCTCTAAAATTTTCATGCGATGCATCGACTACATGCACAATAATATCTGATTCTTTGGTTTCATCTAAAGTCGATTTAAAACTCTCGACTAAATGATGTGGTAACTTGCGAATAAATCCAACTGTATCGCTTAACAAAAATGCAATATTTTCTATTACTACTTTTCGCACAGTTGTATCGAGCGTTGCAAATAATTTATTTTCTGCCAACACTTCACTTTTACTCATCAAATTCATTATAGTAGATTTGCCAACATTGGTATAGCCTACTAATGCCACTCTAATCAACTCACCACGTGTTTTTCTGCGTGTTGCTTCTTGCTTGTCTAAAATTTCTAATTCGTGTTTAAGTTTTGCTATCTTATCATTAATCACACGTCTATCTGTTTCGATTTCTTTCTCGCCAGGACCACGCATACCAATACCACCACGTTGTCTTTCTAAGTGTGTCCACAAACCTTTTAAGCGTGGTAACAAATACTGCATTTGCGCCAACTCAACTTGCGTTCTTGCTTGTGCGGTTTGAGCGCGCATGGCAAAAATATCCAAAATTAAACTCGTTCTGTCTAAGATTTTACACTTCAATTCTGATTCTAAATTGCGTTGTTGTGCGGGCGAAATTTCATCATCAATAATCACCGTATTGATGTCAGCATATTCTTTATAGGTTTTTATTTCTTCTAATTTTCCGCTTCCAACAAAGTAACGTACATCAGGATGTTTTAGTTTTTGCGTAAATGTTTTGACGGTAATGGCACCTGCTGTTTCTGCCAAAAAAGCCAACTCATCTAAGTATTCTTCTACTTGCTCAGCGCTTTGGTTATCGCGAATGATTCCTACTAAGACAGCGCGCTCTTCTATTATTGGATTTACTTCGTGCAATGTATTGATTTAAAATGCAAAGATATGGATTATTAAAATGTCTTGCATTCGTCTTAGAATAAAAATGGACAGCAATAAGGCTGTCCATTTAATTACTATTTATTTTTATCGCTTAACGATTATTAATGTCTGTATAAGGGCGAACAGTTGCGCCTAAATAAATTTGACGTGGACGACCAATCGGCTCTTTGTTTTCTTTTAATTCTTTCCATTGAGATACCCAACCTGGCAATCTGCCTAGTGCAAATAACGTAGTAAATGTGTCTGTAGGGAAACTCATTGCCTTATAGATAATGCCTGAATAAAAATCCACGTTTGGATATAGTTTGCGTGATACAAAATAGTCGTCGTTTAACGCTGCTTGTTCTAACTCCATAGCAATCGTTAATTTTTTATCTTGAACACCTAAATCATTTAACACTTCATCACAAGATTTTTTGATGATACGGGCACGTGGATCAAAGTTTTTATACACGCGATGTCCGAAGCCCATTAATCGGAAACCAGATGTTTTATCTTTCGCCATGGCCACAAATTTAGCAGTATCGCCGCCGTCTTTTTCAATGGCCTCTAGTTGTTCTAAAACTGCTTGATTGGCACCACCGTGAAGTGGACCCCAAAGTGCGCCGATGCCTGCGCTGATTGATGCGTAGATATTAGCATTCGAAGAACCTACCATGCGCACTGTTGATGTAGAACAATTTTGTTCGTGGTCAGCGTGCAAAATCAATAATTTATCCATTGCTTCTACTAAAACCGCCGATGCCTTAGTGCCAAATGTCATATGTAAAAAGTTAGACACATAGTCTAAGCTTTTATCATTAGCAATAAAATCTAAGCCCTGTGAATTACGAATGACCATCGCCACCAAAACAGGAAATTTTGCTAAGATATTGATGAAATTTTCGTCGCTTAATTTTGCACCATCTGTATAAACTCCAGATAACACTACTGTTACAGCGGCTAATTGTGCCATAGGATGCGTGCCTTTCGGCAATGCTTTTAATATAGCACCAACTTCAGCTGGTACGTCAGAATGATCTTTTAATTTTTGATTGAATTCGGCTTGTTGTGCTGCTGTCGGCAATTCGCCATATAGCAATAAATAGGCTACTTCTGTAAAATTTGATTTTTCTGCTAAATCGGCAATCTCATATCCACGATAGCGCAAAATCCCTTCTTCACCATCTAAAAATGTAATCTTACTTGTTGTTGCGCCCGTGTTCTTATATCCAAAATCCAATGTAACAAACCCAGTATCTTCTCTTAATTTATCAATGTTTATTGCGTATTCATTCTCTGTGCCTACTAAAACAGGGCATTCAGTTGTTTTTCCGCCAAGCGTAATGGTTACTTTATCTTCTGACATATCATCTTTAATTAAAATGTGCCTATAAAAATACAAAAAGATTGATGAATGAAAGTTAAGATATCATTACACGATTTATTTTTTATTTGGATGAAATTCTTCTGTGACGATTACTTCTCTGATGGGTATGTTTTTTGGTACCAATCCACTTAATAAGAGTGCTTTAGAGATTTGTTTACCGAAAATGAAATTGGCAAATCCTTGTGCTACTAATTCAGGGCAATTGCCAATATACAATGCGATAGGCCGAATTAATGGATAGTTTTGAGCTGCAATGCTTTCTTGTGAAAGTGTGTACATCGTATCGTGGTAGGATATTGGTAAAATATTGAATTGTGTACGAATCTGTTGTGCCATTTTTTCATTTCTATTGCTAAATGAATTATATGGAATAAAACCAATTGCATCATTGTTGTGCTCAATAAATTGCAATACTTCATTTACCGAATTGACAGCATAGGCATTTTTAAATGCTTCGGCACTCGTATTACTGTATTGCATAAGTTGTTTGGCAATGCCTGATTGCTTATTGTCAAACACTATTTTTTTGCTTTTATCATTCAAATAGTTTTCCAATTTGTCTAAAATGAAGATGCTGTCGCTGTTTTGTTTATTGCTAATAATGGCAATCGCATCATACGCAAATATATTCTCTAATACCTTTGCTTGATGATGGAATTGTGCATTAGCAATTTCGTCTGGAGATAGCAGTTTTTCAACTGCAATAATGTCGTTTTTTTTTAGTTTAAAATTGCTAACAGCATCGTCTTCTGTTGTGTATTTGAATGAGATGTTGGCATCAGGATAATAGGTGTGATAAATTGAAGCAAGCTGTTCCAATATGTAACGTAGATTGATGTCAGCAGTAATGACGACATTGCCTTTGTGTCTTTCATTAATATGTTGCTGTTCTGTCTTATTTTGAGTATTACAGCTACTTGTCAATAGCAGGATAATGATAGAGATAAACCGAGAAAAGTAGGTAAAATACTGCATCTTATTTTTCTTCTTCTTTTAAAAGTTGGAAAGCTCGATATAATCGAAATGTGCCATAAGCTATGAGTAACAATGAAAAGAGCGGTTTTGTTGTGTTGTTTAGTAGTTTAATGTCAATCGGTAATACGATGAGCACTATTCCTAAAATAATATAGGCAATAGCAATCGCAAAGCGTAATAAAAATGCTGGTTGTAGAAAGGAATTCATATTGTAAAAATAAAAAATCCTCAACGTAAGTTGAGGATTTTTTGATAATGTTCGTTAAAATTATTGTAGTTTAAACGTTACAGGTAGAGTATAATATACTTTTACTGCTTTTCCACGTTGTGAACCTGGCGTCCATTTTGGCATGGCTTTTACTACACGTATGGCTTCATCGCCACAACCACCACCTACATTGTCTTTTAATACAGTTGGCTCTTTTACCGTTCCATCTGTGTCAATGTAGAATTTCACAATTACCTTACCTTCTAATCCATTTTCACGAGCTAGAGATGGATAACGAATGTTTTTCATTAAAAACTTCATTAATTCTGGCACGCCACCAGGATAGGATGGCATCACCTCGGCACGATCAAATATTTCTGGTTCTTTTGGTTGTTCTGGTTCTGGTGCTGGCGCAGGATTATCTGTGCCTTTGTCCACTAATGGACTAGCATCTAGGCTACCCTTCTGATCTTTTTCACCAACATTTTGATCGTCTTTTGTTAAGTTATCTTGTTTAGGTGGTTCTCTTTCCTCAGGCACCTCTTCGTCTTTTGCGGCCACCATTTCGATAAACTTAATTGTAGGTCTCACAGGTGGTGGTGGCGGCGGTGGCGGAGGAGGTGGTGGTGCTTCAACCGGCGGCGGAGCTTGTTCTAGCTGCACATCTGTCATTTCTAAATCAACGATTTTTTCTTTTTTATTTTTAAAAGAAAAAATATTGAAACGCAATGAGAGAATGATGATTAAGAAACCGGCTAATGCAATACCAAAGCCTCTAAGTGTATGTTTATTTACTAATTTACGAATAACATAAGCACCATAATCTTTATTAAGATTATCAAAGATTATATCATCCCACGAAGCATTTTTATAGTCAAAGTTATTGTTATTGCTCATTTATTTTTATTTAGGATGTTTTTATTCAGAAATGTTTGCATTACCACCATTTTTTATGGCTTCTAATTCAAGGTCATTGACATCTTGAATAGCATAAATTTTGGTTTTGGTAAGTTCCATTTCATCTAAAATATCGACCATGTTTTTATAATTTGCATCATCAGTTAGTTTTATTAAAACTACCATTTTGCTATCACCATCGTTATCTAAACCCCATTTTGCTTTTACTTCGGCTTGTCTTTTTAATATGACTTGACGAAGTCCGCTTGGCGTGTACTCTGTTTTCTTTAGGCCACCTACAACCACATCTGGATAATACCAAAGCACATCGTCTTTATCTGCTATTAGATTTAATACCTTAGAGCCTGCAACAGGTTCTGGTTTCACTTCTACATTGTCTGGCTTTTTAGGCATCGCTAAATCCATAGCCACAGATTTTGACAATTGAGTTGTAAGCATGAAGAAAGATATCAATAAAAACGCCAAATCTACCATTGGTGTTAAATCGACTCTCGTAGATAATTTTTTGGACCGGACACCGCCTTTATGTTTGCCGTGTCCGCCACCGGACGAGGTATCTATATCTGCCATCTTATTTTATTTTATTTTTCAACTTTATTTTCTAAAGAAGTAACGAGTTTATATTTGTACACGTCTTTTTCTTTAAAAATTTCAATTAATCTTTTAATTCCTTTTATGTTAGACGCTCTGTCGCCTTTTATGGCTACTGGTGGATTCGATAATTTATCGGTTTCCGCATAGACATAGCGAACAGCTTGTACCCAATCGCCAAGTTGGTTGTTCGTACTATCCATAGGAATACCACTAAGCTGGCCTGCTACACGCATTTCTGTAAGTTCAGCAGTGCTTCTTTTTACAGCTTGTGGTAATTGTTGGATAGGTACACCGACTAACTCCAAACGAGTAAATAATTTTTGTGTGTTCTCGTCGATATTTCCGTATTTATTTTGTGAAAGAGAAACCAATTTTTCTATAATTTGAGTTTTTCTCTCAGGTTTTCCGATAGCCATATATGCTTTTCCATCTTTGTCGATGGAGAACGTTACCATATCTTCCGCTACTGCATTTTCAGCACGAGATGTAGGCGTTGTAATGGGAACAATTTCTGCTGGTCGGAATTTAGCCGTTAAAATAAAAAACGTTAATAATAAGAACGAGACGTCACACATGGCTGTCATGTCCACCCAAGTGCTTCCACGTTTTACTTTAAATTTTGGCATTTTAATCTTTTACCGAGTGATGAATTAGTGTTTACGACTTGCAAATGTTTGAGAAATGCTGTAACCCATTTCGTCGATGCCGTATGTTAATTTATCGATTTTTTGTGTACAAAGGTTATAGAAGATAATCGCTAATGCAGAAGTAAAGATACCTAATGCCGTATTTACTAAAGCTTCGGAAATACCTGATGATAAAGCAGCTGGATCTGGATTACCGTTTACCGCTAATGCTGCGAACGCTTTTATCATACCGATTACCGTTCCTAATAATGCGATTAATGTTCCTACCGATGCGATAGTAGATAAAATCCACATATTTTTTTCTAATGCTGGTAATTCTAAAGCAGTAGTTTCTTCTACTTCTTTTTGAATGTTCATGATTTTTTGCTCGCCATTTAGCTCTGTGTCTTTTTCCATAGCCGCATATTTATGTAAGCCAGCTTGAACAACGTTTGCTACTGCACCTTTTTGTTTACTGCATTCAGCAAGTGCGCCATTGATATCGTTACTTACTAATTTGGATTTTATGTTTTGTAAAAATGTGTCTAAAGAGCCTGTTCCCGCTGCTTTAGAAATGGTTAACAAACGCTCAATTGCGAAAGTAATACAAGTAATAAATGTTGCCATCAAGAAAGGTACGATAACACCACCTTTATAGAATAAACCAATAATATTTTTTTCGTGTCCTTTCTCATCGAGTTGAGATTTAAAGACGGTGTAGAACAAAATATTGCAAATGATGATTGCAATAAGAACTACTAAACCGGCACCTAATCCACCGGAATTCTTTTTTGTTTGTGCTTGAGCCATGTTTGTCAATTTAAGTTTAAAATGATATTGATTTTAATTTTAATTTAATAAGGTCGTAAAAATATGCTATTTTTTTCTTTATTTCTATGTATTGTAACGAAAATGTGAAGTTTTTATTGCAACTATATTGCATTTATTAGCATTTTAGCTTAGCCAATACTTAAGAAATGTTACTTTCCGATACAAAATTTTGAGAAGATATTGTCTAATAGATCTTCTGTTGTGATGCTGCCTGTTATCTCTGAAAGTGCTGAAAGTGCATGCCTAATATCTTGCGCTAAGAAATCTGTCGTTATTTTATTTTGTAGTGCAAGGCTTACTTTTTCCAGTGATAAATAGCAATTATTCAATGCTTCAAAATGACGAATATTAGTAACTAATGTGTTGTCATTTAAGTAAGAATTAATGCCTAATGCGCTAGTTAAGTATGCTTTTAATTGATGTATATTTTGTTGTTTATGTGCACTAATTTCAAAAATAGGAAAGGCATTTTTCGTCAATTTGTTGATTGAGTTTTCAAGTGTACCCAATGTATGTTCCTGACACAAATCGCATTTATTTGCTACTAATACAATGGTAAGTTTGCTATTGTTTAGTTTATTGATATCTTCTAAAACTTCTAATTCAGACAAGTCATTAGCATCGAATATATATAGTAATATAGCTGCATTTTCGATTTGTTCGAAAGTTTTTTTCACACCAATTGCCTCAATGGTATCCGATGCTTCGCGAATGCCTGCTGTGTCGATTAATCTAAAAGTAAGACCATCAATATTTATGGGCACTTCAATGATGTCGCGCGTCGTTCCTGCGATATTGCTTACTATGGCTCTTTCCTCATTGACCAACGCATTGAGCAATGTGGATTTGCCAGCATTCGGCCGACCTGCTAATACTACTGGTACACCTTTTTTAATGACATTTCCAACCTTAAAAGATGCGGAAAGTGCGTGGATTGTGCGGAGCAATTGTTCAATTGTAGCACTTAAAGCCATGCGGTCGGCAAACTCTACATCTTCTTCCCCAAAATCGAGCTCTAATTCTATCAATGAAGCAAAATGAATAAGCTCTTCTCTTAGCCTTTTTATCTCTAATGAAAATCCGCCTCTCATCTGCTGCATAGCGGTTTTGTGTGCAATTTCGCTGTCTGCTGCAATCAAGTCTGCCACAGCTTCTGCTTGCGAAAGGTCGAATCTTCCATTTAAAAAAGCACGCATCGTAAATTCGCCAGGCTTGGCAGAACGTGCGCCATTTTTTATCAATATTTCAATTACTTTTTGTAAAATGTAAGGAGAGCCATGGCAAGATATTTCAGCAATGTTTTCTTTAGTATAGGATGTTGGCGCTAAAAATAAACCGACTACCACCTCATCGATAATTTGCTGCTCGTGCACTATTTTACCGAAATGCAAAGTGTGTGATGCCTGTTGTAATAAATTTTTACCTTTAAAAACAGCATTAACTATCTCAATAGCATGTGTGCCCGAAATACGAATTACACCTACAGCACCTAATCCTGGCGGCGTCGAGAGCGCAACTATTGTGTCAGTATGATAAGTCATATTTCAAACGTAATAATGTATTTAACAAAAGGAAAATGGATGTAAAATTACGCTTATTTTGAATTTATTTTGTCATTCACTAAAGCAAAAATGGAGTGGTTTTTTCAATTTTCTTAATATATCTTAATAAATGAAAAGCCTAATCGCTTAATTTACATTTCACTATATAAATTTCCGATAGTTTATTACCTTTGTCCGTTCAACAACCCACCATAATGAAAAAATTAGTTTCGCTGTGTCTTCTATTGTGCATGATATATACAAGTTTTGCTCAAAATCTTGGAAATCTAACTGGCGCAATGACTGGTACGTCTATTACTACTGCAGCGGCAAATGCAGCTAAACAATTGCAGACTTTAACGAGTACATCAGCCACGTCAAATCCAAATTTGTCACAATTGCAACTATTAGGATTGGATCCAAGCACTATTCAAAAATATCTAAAACAAAAGTCCGAAGCAGATAATGCAGGTTCACAAGGTCAAATGCAAGACGTATTGCAAGATTTATTGCAAATGAGAATCCGCCAAGATTCTATGCAAGTGATGATGGAACGCATGGAGAAAGCGAAAGCGATGACGCAAGATGTAAAACCAAATGAAATATTTGGACATGATTTTTTTGGAAGTGGAAAATTGGCATTGTTTTCTAAATCTGCAGATTCGAAAGCCCCAGATTCTTATATTTTAGACGTAAATGATGAAATCAATATTGCAGTTTGGGGTTATGCTGACTATAATAATAAATTGAAAGTAAATGATGATGGGTTTATCCAAATTCCTGAATTTGGTAGAATTTATGTAAAAGGATTAACGTTTGGCGCTGTAAAAGCACAAATTGGAAAACGTTTGGCTACATTTATAAATCCATCAAATACAAAATATGAAATAACACTCAACTACTCTCGTACAATAGATGTGAATATTGTAGGGGAAGTGGATATGCCTGGAACGTATCAAATTCCAGCAATCAACTCTGTGTATAATGCGATAAATGCTGCAAATGGCATTACGGAAATTGGTAGCGTACGCGACATTCAAGTAAGAAGAGATGGCAAAACAATCAAACGATTTGATGTTTATGAGTTTTTGTTTAATCCATTATTACAAGAGAATTTCTTTTTACAAAAAGGAGATTTCATTTATGTATCTACACAAAGCAAACTTGTAAAAATTGCAGGTGCCATTCGCCGACCAGCAAAATATGAATTGCTGAAAGGTGAAAGTCTTAATGACTTAATCAAATTTGCAGGAGGTTTGTCATCAAATGCATATACGAAATCGATACAAGTTTCAAGGATTAACAATGATAAAGCAGAAATTATTGATATCGACTACGACCAGCTTGTTAATTCAAACTTTGAATTAAAAGATGGTGACGTCGTCACCATTTCCACTATCCCAAACACCGTGGAAAATACGGTGAGTATTGTAGGTTCTGTGCGTTATGCTGGAAAATATGAATTAAAAGCTGGCTATCGAATTTCAGATGTCATAAAAATAGCAGGTGGTATTCGCTTAGAAACATATTTAGAAAGAGCATACATTAAAAGAAAATTAGACGATAATACTTATGTCAATAAGAAATTTTCTTTGAAAAATATTTTAATAGATGAGAATTCGCCTGATAACGTATTGTTGCAAAGCTTCGACCAAATTCAACTGTTTTCAAAAGACGAGTTTATTGAAAGATTTTTCGTCGGCATCGATGGCTCTGTCATTAAACCTACTATATTAGAATATACAGAAGGCATCACATTAAACGACCTACTATTTTATGCAGGTGGTTTAAAAAAAGAAGCAGCCAATTCTAAAATCGAAATCTCTCGTGTAATAAATATTGACTCTTCAGCAGAACAAATTTTTGTACCTCAGCGTACTGTTGTTCAAACCGTAACTGTTGGTGTTAATTTAGAAATTGATGAAGCATCAAAAGCGTATGTTTTATCACCGATGGATAGAGTGTTTGTTCGCAAAACTTATGGCTTTGATGATCAATTAGTCGTCACATTAAAAGGCGAAGTAAAGTATCCTGGTGTGTATCCAATTTTAGATAAAAATGAAAAAGTATTAGACGTCATTGAACGAGCTGGTGGTTTAACACCTTATGCTTTTATTAAAAATGCAAGATTAACAAGGCCAGACAATTCATTAAATCAATCTATATTTCATTTAAAAGACGCTTTTGCTGACACAGCATCACGTGCGAACTTAATATTAAAAGGTGGTGACATCATTGAGATTCCAACTGTAAATCAAATGGTAAGCATCAAAGGAGCAATTCGTTATCCTGATTTAGATAGCACACTTACTATTAGCGGAAAATTTGTGCCAGGAAAAAGCGCACGTTGGTATATTAAAAATTATGCAGGCGGCTTTAAAAAAGGAGCATTGAAGAAGTCAACCATGGTGATTTATCCAAACCGAAAGGTAGATATGACACGCTCATTTATTGGAATAAAAAATTATCCAACAGTAGATAATGAAGGTGCGTTAATCACGGTAGACATGAAAGTGAAAAAACCAAAACCACCTCGTGGTCCTGAATCGGCATTAAATTGGAATATCGTATTGCCAAGTGTTATTGCCGCACTTACTTCCATCGCATCAACAATCACATTGGTATTTGTCTTGAAAAAATAATAAGCACATGCAACAACAATTTGTAGAGGAAGATATTAGACTGGTCGATGTTCTGGAGTCATTCAGAAGCTACCTAATATATCTATTAAAAAAATGGTACATTTCTATCGTTGGTGTCGTGGCATTAACAGCTGGTGGTTATTATTTTGCTAAGCTGTCTGCACCGCAATATGTGGCAAACATTTCTTTTAATGCGTTGGATTCACGGGCAAGCGCTATGGGTGGCTTAATGTCTATGATGGGCGTTTCGTTTGCAGGTGGTTCTTCTAATGATGTATTGACAGGTATATTTACTTCTAGAAATATCTTTCTTAATTCTATGATTGAAGATGTTGAAATCAACGGAAAGAAAGATAAAATGGCAAATTTTTATTTTCATGCATTAAAATATGACGACGGATTTGAAAAAGATTCAGTGCTGAAAGATTTTAAATTCAGCGCAAACTCTGTTGAAGAAATCTCTAAAACAGAAATGGATTTCTTCGGTATGATGTATGACGATTATTTTGATGGTTTGCTTACTGCTGAATACGATGTAATGTCAGGCGTTATTCGTGCGGAATTAGAAACACCAGACTATGAAGTTTCTAGAACATTAGGTTCTGTTTTATTGAAAAAAACTACTGAATTTTATCAAGCAAGACAGCTCGAAAATGCAACCACAACATTTAAAAGCACCAGCAAAAGACTCGATTCCATTTCTGGAGAAATAGCATATAGACAACGATTAATTGCGCAATCGCAAGATCAAAATATTTTTAACAGAAAACGAGTAGAAACAGTCGATCAACAAAAAATAATGCAAGAACTTGCCGTATTAGGTGCATTGTACAATGATGCATCAAGTTCAAAAGAAAATGCAAAAGTAGGCCTTACACCAGCTAGCAACATTGTTCGTGTAATTGATGATCCAATGTTCTCAACAGCACCAAAACGTAAAAGTAAACTCTTGTTTGCTGCCGTTGGCTTTGCAGTAAGTATTCTGTTAATCATTTTGCCATTAATTATGCAAAAAGCAATTAATGATGGCAGAGAGGAAGATAAAGTAAAAGCAGCAAAATTGGCTGCACAAGAAACGCCTGCAACAACTACTTAGTTTTTATGTTGTTTATTGTTTGATAAGGTTATATTGCATAACTTTATCTTTTCTGCTATATAATAAACAATGGAAAATATTGACGCATATCAGCAACAACTTTCTGAACTAAGACAACAGATATCTGTATTACAATCGGCATTAGAAAATGAAAAAAATGCTAGCAATGAGCCAATTGCTATCATAGGCATGGCTATGCGCTTGCCAGGGAAAATAAAAAATGCTAAAGACCTTTGGAGAGTACTCGTTAATGGTATAGACTGCATAGAAGAAATTCCTGCAAATCGCTGGGATAAAGATGCACTATTCGATGCCGACCCAAATGCACCAGGTAAACTCTATGTGAAAGAAGGCGGATTTATCGAAGATATAGAATATTTAGATGGCGCATTTTTTAATATTTCTCCAATTGAATTAGAAAGCACCGATCCGCAACAACGTATCTTATTAGAAGTTACACATGAAGCATTCGAAAATGCAGGTATTGACGTCAATAATCTTGTCGGCTCGGATACTGGCGTGTTTATTGGTATAGATAATGTAGATTATGAAGCCAAACAAATCCGATCTAAAGACTATAAACTTATTTCAGGATATTGTTATACAGGCACAGGCCCAACAGGCGCATCTGGTAGAATTTCCTATACCATGGGCTTGCGTGGTCCGTGCATGACTATCGATACAGCGTGCTCATCAGCGCTGACTTGTACGCATGTGGCCATACAGGCATTGCGAAACAAAGATTGTAAAATTGCCGTCGTCGGAGCAGCAAGTATTATATCAGAGCCAGACCAATCTTTAAATTTCTGCCGTTTAGGCGCACTCTCACCAGAAGCACGTTGCAAATCATTTGACGATGCTGCCAATGGCTACATTCGTTCGGAAGGCGTGTGTGCTATGATAATAAAAAAATTAAGTGATGCTCAAAATGACGATGATAATATTTTAGCCATCATAAAAGGCTCTGCCATAAACCAAGATGGCAAGAGCAAACGACTTACTGCGCCAAGCACAGCAGCACAAGGCTTAATGCATACAGCAGCACTAAAAAATGCACAACTTCAACCTACTGACATCGATTACATTGAAGCTCATGGCACTGGTACAAAAGTAGGCGATCCAGTTGAAGTGCGTGGTTTAATGTTGGCTTATGAAAAATTTCGCACAAAAGAAAAACCATTAATTATTGGCGCAATAAAGTCCAATATCGGACACATGGAATGCAATGCCGGCATGGCGAGTATGTTTAAAGTAGTCTTAGGTTTGCAGCATAATATAATTCCAAAGTCTATTCATTTCCATACGCCAAATACTTTGATTGATTGGGAAAATATTCCAATTAAAGTAGCAAAAGATAATATAGAATGGAAGCGTGAAAATGATAAAATTCGATATGCAGGCGTGAGTGGTTTTGGTGCTACTGGCTCTAATGCTCACATCATAATTGGCGATGCACCCAAGAAGATAAATACAACGCAGAAAGATGAATTACGCCATGATGTTTATGTGTTGCCATTGTCTGCTAAAAGTGAACACGCATTATTTGATTTAGCCAAACTATACGCCACTTTTATTCAAGAAAGCGAATATAAATTGGAAGACATTTGTGCGATGACCAGCTTGCGTCGTGCACACTTTGATTTGCGCGAAACATTTGTGGCCACTACTAAAGCAGAATTAATTGAAAAATTAAATGATTACGCTGAAAATGGCAATTATGAAAACAAGAAAAAATTTGACCCAAAAGAAAAAATAAAAACCGTTTTTATTTTTCCAGGACAAGGTGCACAATGGATTACAATGGGAAAAATGCTGATGCAACATGAACCTGTTTTCAAAAGTGCTTTAGAAGAGTGTGCACAAGTATTCTCTAATTTTGTTGATTGGAATATAATTGATGAAATTAATAAAGAGGAAGCTTCTAGTAGATTGTCAGAAATAGATATTGTACAGCCTGTTTTAGTGGCAATGGAAATTGCATTGGCAAATCTGTGGATGAGCAAAGGTGTATTTCCTGATAGTGTTGTCGGACATAGTATGGGTGAGGTTGCGGCAGCATATGTTGCTGGTATGTTGACATTGCATGATGCTGCTAAAATTATTTGCACACGCAGTAAGCTGATGAAACAACTCAGCGGAAAAGGTGAAATGGGTGCAACAGATTTGACAGCAGAAGAAGCGAATGAAATATTAAAAGCTTATGAGAACAGACTGTCCGTTGCTGTAATGAATAGTAAAAATTCTACCGTTATTTCTGGTGATCCAGCAGCATTAGATGAAGTATTTGCAAAATTGGAAGCACAAGGAAGGTTTAATAGAAAAGTAAAGGTAAATGTAGCATCGCATTCACCACAAATGGACGAAATAAAACAAGATTTATTTGATGCATTACAAACGATTCAGCCACAAAATTCAACGATTCATTTTTACTCAACTGCACTCAATGAAATCATAGAAGGCGATAAATTAAAAGCGGATTATTGGGTAAAAAATTTGCGCAATCCTGTACAATTTGGAAATGCTATACGTGCTATAGTCCAGCAAGAACAAGTAGCATTTATAGAGATGAGTCCGCATGCTTTGTTGGCACATGCTATCAACGAAAATATTCAGGATAAGCCTGCCATAGTAGTAGCGTCCATAACGCGTGATAAAAATGAATTAATAGAGTTTTATTCTAATATTGCATCACTCGAAGCAAGCCATTATCCATTTGATTGGAAAAATATTTATCCAAATATTGGCGCATTTGTACAATTGCCTAATTATGCATGGCAAAAAGAAAGGTATTGGTTCGACCAACAACCTGAATATTCTATCAATACTTCAATTGTAAAAAAAGATATTTCCAATAATTTATATAATATCAATTGGCACGAAATACAAGAAGCACCAAATATTGAGGCTAAGAAAATATTAATCGTAAAAGATAATTATGGAATAGCACATGCTGTAGAAAATGTTTTGCGACAACATGCGTGCATAGTCACAACGATTGATGCACAAGATGATTTTGAAAATATTGATGTAGATATCGTGATACATGTAGGTAGTTTGTATAATGACAATCCTTTTCTTTTGAATTTAGAAAATGGCATATTATCACTACAGAAGATGCTACACCAGTTTAATAGAAGCAACAAAAGTCCAAAAATATGCGTTGTAACGAACGGTGCTTTTACTTTGCTGAATGATACAGCTGCAAACCTGAATTCATCAATGATGACAGGTGTTTTGCGTACATTAGAGAATGAACATGAAGAAATAAACTTTTTACAAATCGATATTGCTAATGAATTAAAAGATATAGATA
>JADKZZ010000091.1 GCA_020848475.1 Chitinophagales bacterium
CGTAATTATATAGTTTAATTTAGTGTATGCAAAAAATACTTTTTATCGATAGAGATGGTACTTTAATAGAAGAACCAAAAGACAATTTTCAGGTGGACAGTTTTGATAAATTAAAATTCCTTCCACAGGTTAATACTTATTTGAAAAAGATTGTTGACGAAACAGACTATAAATTAGTAATGGTTACGAATCAAGATGGATTAGGTACTAAATCATTTCCTGAAAAAACTTTTTGGCCTGTTCACAACTTAATGTTGTCAGTTTTTGAAACAGAAGGAATTATATTCGATGATATTTTTATAGATAAAACTTTTGCAAAAGACAATGCACCTACACGCAAGCCGAATACTGGCTTGTTGACAAAATATTTAGACGCTTCAAAATATGACTTAAAAAATTCTTTCGTAATCGGCGATAGGTTAACAGACATACAATTGGCAAAAAATATTGGTGCAAAAGGAATTTTAATTGGTAGAAGTGCTGATAAAACGGACGATAAAAAATTAAATAATAAGGAACTCAATACATTTATTGCTTTAAAAACCAACAATTGGAAAAGCATATATGAACTACTGACTACACCACAAAGAATTGCGACTATTCAACGGAATACAAATGAAACAAAGATTGCAATTAAATTAAATTTAGATGGCAATGGTAAGTCGAATATTAAAACAGGTTTAGGCTTTTTTGATCACATGCTCGAACAGTTATCAAAGCATGCTAATTGCGATATAGACATAAAAGTAAAAGGCGATTTGCATATCGACGAACATCATACTATTGAGGATACTGCAATTGCACTTGGCGAAGCATTTTTACAAGCTTTAGGTAATAAAAAAGGAATTGCACGTTATGGTTTTTTATTGCCAATGGATGATGTGTTAGCGCAAACAGCAATTGATTTCTCAGGCAGACCTTGGCTGGTTTGGAAAGTCAAATTCAATAGAGAAAAAGTAGGAGACATGCCAACAGAAATGTTTTTCCATTTTTGGAAATCATTTGCTGATGCAGCCAAATGTAATTTGAATATTAAAGCTGAAGGCGATAATGAACACCATAAGATTGAAGCAATTTTCAAATCGGTTGCAAAATCAATAAAAATGGCAGTGCATCGCGATGGCAATGAACTGCCAAGCACGAAGGGAATGCTTTAGTTTACTAACAGAACTACAATCGTGTATATATTTTCCTACATTAATAAAATCTAAATAAATTTGCTTTTTAATTTCCTTTGTATATATTTGTCTTAATGAACGCTGGATTGACAATAAATAAGTTTTGGTGGTGGTATAGTAAACGACAATAGGCGTGTACTAATGCTATTTCCAAATGTATTATATTAGCTCGCCTTTAAAAGCGAGCTTTTTTTATACGATTTTAAAGTGAACGCACAGCATTTGTATAATGATACATTAATGTTTATAATAAATGAAACATAATTTTAAAACATCACATAAAAAAATAATTGCAGACATGCTGACACCTGTTAGTATTTACCTGCGTTTGCGTGCGAAATATAAAAATTGCATTTTGCTGGAAAGCTCCGATTATCATGGTGATGAGCATAATTTTTCCTATATCTGCTTTCAACCAATCGCTGGATTTAAGGTGGAATCTGATAATTTTATTAGCGATTTGCCCGATAGAAATACTGAAATAATTAGTTTGAAAGAAAATAAACTCTGTGATTTAATTTCTGATTTTATATCTAAATTTTCCAATTTTAGTAATTCGGAATTACCTATAATTACTAATGGTTTATTTGGTTATATGACTTATGATGTGGTGCAATATTTTGAAGATATTCAATTAAATAAACCAGCACCAGAAATTCCAATTGCACAGTATTTCTGCTATCAATATATCATTGCTTTTAATCATTTTAATCAAGAGTTGTTCATTATTAAAAATGAAATTGAGCAAGCTACTAATGATACGTCAACTTTAGATGATATAGAAAGTTTTATAAAGTACAAACCTTTGCAATTAGATACCTTTGCATGTGATGAGGAGAAAACATCTAATTTGAATGATGCTGAGTATCTTGAAATGGTTAATAAAGGCAAGCAATCCTGCTATCGTGGAGATGTATTTCAGATTGTGTTGTCGCGTCAGTTTCAACAAAAATATAGAGGCGATGATTTCAATGTTTATCGTGCTTTACGTTCTGTCAATCCATCTCCATATTGTTTTTATTTTGATTTGGAATCATTCCGATTAATGGGTTCATCACCAGAATCACAACTCATTATTAAAAATAATAAAGTAACTATTCATCCAATTGCAGGCACGTTTCGACGCACTGGCGACGATGTTAAAGATGCAGCACTGGCAAAAAAATTAGCAGATGATCCGAAGGAAAATGCGGAACATATCATGTTAGTTGATTTGGCGCGGAACGATTTGTCGCGTGGTGGAAAAAACACGACAGTCGAAGTATATCGCGAAGTACAGTATTACTCACATGTAATCCATTTAGTATCTAAAGTCACTTCAGAAATTGATGAAAATGCCAATAAAATAAAGATGATTGGCGATACGTTTCCTGCTGGCACTTTGAGTGGCGCACCGAAATATAAAGCAATGCAGCTGATTGATAATTATGAAAAAACGTCACGCAGTTTTTATGGTGGTTGTATTGGGCATTTGAATTTTAATGGCGATTTCAATCATGCTATTATGATACGTAGTTTTTTGAGTAAAGACAATACACTAACATTTCAAGCAGGTGCAGGTGTTGTAGCAGATTCAGTACCTGAAAGTGAGTTACAAGAAGTTGAAAATAAATTAGCAGCATTAAATAAAGCGATAGCATTAGCAAACACTTTATAACACTATAGGTAAGCTTATATTGAATAAATAAAAATTATGAAAGATATTTTAGTTTTAGATAATTACGATTCATTTACCTATAATTTGGTGCATTATATTGAATCATTTAACTTAAAATGTGATGTGTTTCGCAATGATAAAATTACATTAGCAGATGTCGATAAATATGATAAAATTCTCTTGTCACCAGGGCCAGGAATTCCAGAAGAAGCTGGTGTTTTATTAGACCTTATCAAAGCATACGCACCAACAAAATCAATCTTAGGTGTGTGCCTTGGACATCAAGCAATAGGTCAGGTGTTTGGTGCTGAATTGTACAATGTTGGTCAGGTTATACATGGCAAACCTAAAAATACAAAAGTAATAGCACATGATATTTTATTTGATGGTTTAGATATTGAATTTCAAAGTGGTAGATATCATTCGTGGGCAATTAAAAATGTAATTTCACCTTTAAAAGTGACAGCCATCGATGATGATGGTATTGTGCAAGCAATTTGTCACGAAACTTATAATGTTCGTGGTGTACAGTTTCATCCAGAGAGTGTAATGACGCCACAAGGAAAAATTATTATTGAAAATTGGTTGTTTAAATGTTGAGTCATTTATGCTTGATTGAAAATAATTAGCTGAATTAAATTTATAGATAGAATAAAAATCTGAAATGAAAAAAACCTTACAATATCTAATTGATGGCAATGTGTTAACGGCACAAGAAGCCTATAGCGTAATGAAAGACATTGCATCGGGAAAGCAAAACGAAATTCAAATTGCTGCTTTTCTAACTATATTTAATATGCGACTGCCGACTGCCGAAGAGTTGAATGGTTTTAGCAAAGCTATGCTCGAGTTGGCAACACCGATTAAATTCAAATCAAATAATGTATTAGATATTGTTGGTACTGGTGGCGATGGAAAAAATACTTTTAATATTTCTACTTTAGCATGTTTTGTTTGTGCTGGCGCAGGCGTTAAAGTAGCCAAACATGGCAACTACAGTGTGTCATCTGTGTCTGGTTCTTCTAATGTTTTAGAGCATGCAGGTATTTCTTTTGCTAAAAATCAAAGTGAGCTAAACGAGCAATTAGAGGCTGCAAACATTACTTTTTTACATGCACCTTTATTTCATCCTGCTATGAAGAATGTTGCTAATGTTAGAAAACAACTGCAGGTGAAAACAATATTTAATATTTTAGGACCTTTGGTAAATCCTGCAAAACCCGAGGTGCAAGTCATCGGTGTGTATAGTGATTCGATTGCAAAATTATATCGTGAGGTTTTAAAATTACGTGACGTAAATTTTGCTATAGTACATGCATTAGATGGTTACGATGAAATATCGCTAACAGCCGATACTAAAATTCTGTATCGAAAAAATATACAAGTGTCGAGTGCACATGATTTAGGATTTAAAAACAGCAAAGCAGCTGAATTATTTGGTGGTACAACAGTGTCACAAAATGCAAAGCATTTTATAAACATACTGAAAGGAAATGGTACAGAAGCACAAAATAATGTTGTCATTGCCAATGCTGCTTTGGGAATTTCTTTGTATGAGCAGAATTCATATTCAGCAGCGATACAACAAGCTAGGCATAGCTTGCTAAGTGGTAGTGCTTATGATTGTTTTCTGAAATTAAAATCATTTAAATAAAAAGATAATTTAAACGTCTTAATTTTTCATTTCGTTATATGAATATTCTTGATAAAATAGTCGCACACAAAAAAAATGAAATTGTCCAAGCAAAATCTTTGACTTCAATAAAACAATTGGAAGAAAGTATTTTTTTCGAAAGGCCATCACTTTCTTTAAGTCAAAAACTTATCCAACAAAATGCTACTGGCATTATTGCAGAATATAAACGAAAGTCACCTTCGAAAGGCATTATAAATGACAAATATACAACACTTGAAATAGTCAAACAATATGAAGCAGCTGGTGTTTCCGGTAGTTCTATACTTACAGACAATTTGTTTTTTGGTGGCACAGTACAAGATTTAATTTCTATAAGAAATGCGGTTAATATTCCACTTTTGCGCAAAGATTTCATGATTGATGAGTACCAGTTTTATGAGGCAAAATCAATTGGTGCTGATGTTGTACTTTTAATTGCTGCGATACTTACACCGCAAGAAGTGAAAAATTTTACTACCATTGCACATAGCCTTAATTTAGAAGTATTGTTGGAACTACATGACGAATCAGAATTACAGCACGTATGTGCTGATGTTGATATGGTAGGCATTAACAACAGAAATTTGAAAACATTTGAAGTAGATATTGAACAATCTATCAGTATGTCAGAAAAACTTGGAAATTCATTTGTTAAAGTTGCAGAAAGTGGTATTTCTTCTGTTGCTACTTTAAAGCAATTTAAACAGCATGGCTTTCAAGGTTTTCTTATTGGCGAAAACTTTATGAAAACTGAAAATCCTGGCCTTGCATGTCAGCAATTTATAACAGAATTATTAGCTTAGAAATAAACTGCATTGATTATTTTACGTGGCTTTGGACAGGAATGTCCTTTGTATTTTTTGCTCACATAAATGTTGCTACTAGATTTTGATTTTTTATATTTTTTGCATTTAGCAAAGCTATCAGTAGTGAAAATACTTAGTAAAATAACAGCGATTAAAATAAAAACTCCTTTCATAAAAAAAAATATTGTACGGCAATGAAAGGGTGATTATATTTCTACTGACATAGAAATCTTATTCAAACTTAATACAAGTTTTGATGAGATGTGTTAATAGAAGTGTTAAATCCTTATAACTTACTGTTTTTTAACATAGATGAAACCTTAACTTATAATTTGAACGATGCTTTATGCTTTCTCTTTCTTTTTACTTTTCTTTATTTTTTCTGAAGCACCAAATCCGATATTCATGTAGAAGTCAACACCAGTAAATTTCTTTTTGGCAAACGAAGTAATAATAGTACTACTACCTAATGTGAACTGCCCAATGCGAAAACCTGCTCCCATGTTAAAACCACTGTACTGATTGTAATTGATTGGCAAATATACAGATGCAATTCTGTGTTCAAAACGTGGTGTAACTGTAATGTCTATTGGTAAATTGGCAACAGCAGTTCCCTTTTTAAAGCTATAAGGATTGAATTGCATATTGGCATTGATGTAAAACATTTTTACCACTCGAACATCAGCAAAAACGTTTACTGTAGCCGGTGTTTTTATTTTTTTAGTACCAGTCGGCACGGTACGTGTGCCTAATGAATCCAATACTTCATCAATATTATTTGTTTCGCCAAATGCATCAGTTAGATGTGATGCAGGAATGTCGCGTCCATTGCCAACAAATGAACGACTGTTTTTGCCTAGTTTATACGTGTTAAATCCAAAATCATTTAATGAGATACCAGCCATAACAAAATGCTCATTGCTATTTTTTAATTTATATTCATAGATAATACCAAGATCAACGCCAAAACCATTTGCACCGAATTTGTATTTGAAACCATCGTCGATGACATCTGAAACAAATAAATCGAACTTAGAATTACCTACATTGATAAAACTGTCCGTTGGACTTGTAACAATTTTATTAAAGTCGATGTCGTTTGCAACAAACTGAGCATTGAAGATATTGGAATTCATTTTTGCGGTAAGTCCTAGATGTACAGCATGGCGTTCTCCAATTTTTATAGTGCGTGCGTATCCAGCATATATTTCTGAATAAACATTGGCCGCTGCAGTAGCACGCTCATCATTGAAGTTGGGCAACCATTGTAATATTTCTTCAAAATGATTATACATAGAATAGACAAAATCTTGGTTGATGTCATTTACTGTCAATACTGCTCTGGCGCGTATGCCAAAATGAATTGCATTATTTTGTTTAATACGCACAAAGCCACTTGGCCCTACGAGACCAATGTTTGCGTGCAATTCCTTGCGTTTGCCATCTAAGTTTTGACCTATGTATTTTTCTTTGTCCCAGTTGTTGGCAATACCTTTTAGACTACCGTTGATGGAAAAATAGTTGTTGCCAACTTCTGAGCTTAATCCTAAAAAATTGACTTGCCATTTCATTTCTCCTGCTATACCAGCTGCTGGATTTAAGGTGTTGCTCAATAATGCTTCTCTCGTGGAAAAGTGTCCACCTAGAAATGATTGTCCGAATACACCATAGCATGCGAATAGCATTATGATGAGTAATTTTGATTTTTTCATAGTTTATGTTTTTTAAAAATATCTATTTTTAATTTTACGAGCTTTACTGCATTTTACAGGTTTGCTGTGACCAGGCAACAATACTTTTTTCACACAACTTTTGGGCCTTCTCGGTCTAGCATTTGCTGTTGGTATTTCTGTAAATAGAAATGTAATAATGATTAAAATTAATAGTTTTATTCTCATATGCTTAATTTTTCCCTAACCATTTTTCAAGTTTGATTTGTTGTGATTCGTTAGGATTGCTTAGTTTTTGTAAAGTAATTTTTTTAAATCTGTCTGCTGTTAACGGCACTTGTAATGTCTTTAGTATGCCTTGCCTCGCAATTGTTACTTCAATTGTGTCGTTCACTTTTTTGTGAGCATATATGTTTTTGTAGTTTTTATTAACTCTAAAACCATCAATAGCAATAATTTCATCTTCTGCACTTAATCCACCAATTGATGCACCATATTGTTTGTCAACTTGCGTTATCATGAGCTTGTTTTCTTTCCATGAAAAACCTAAACCTAAATATATTACATTTTCATCACTTTTT
This sequence comes from Chitinophagales bacterium, assembly GCA_020848475.1. GTDB lineage: Bacteria > Bacteroidota > Bacteroidia > Chitinophagales > JADIYW01 > JADJSS01. The sequence goes on from JADKZZ010000091.1 coordinate 7,568, forward strand.
TCATTTGCTTCGATTCCAATGTTTTCAAAAAAGTCGATTACATGTATTGGTGTCGTGCTTCTTAAATATTGGTCGAGTAAATTTTTGGAATTAATAGGACAAACACTATCGATTGCTAGTATAATATCTTCTTCTGTAATGCCTTTGTAATTTTGTTTAAGATATGCATCATATAGCGTGCGCATAACATCATCTAAAGATTTCTGCCCATTCGAAGCATGGATAATGCTAAGGTCTATAAGCATTGCAATCAAAGCACCTTGTGTGTAATAGTTGACATGAGCATTAATACTGTTTTCATTTCTTCTGTAGTATTTCAGCCAAGTGTCAAAGCTCGATTCTGAAAGTGTTTGTACATTAAATCCTGTGTTGTTAATTACGTCATTAATGTTTTTTTCAATAATTTTTAAAAAGCTATCTAAAGGAGTTACACCTGCTCGATAGCATACATAATCGTCATAATAACTTGTTATACCTTCAAAAAACCAAAGTAAATCGGTATAGTTTTCCGAGTTGTAATTATATGGAATTAATGTCGAAGGTCTGATGCGTTTTACATTCCACAAATGAAAATATTCATGTGCTAATAAACTAATAGAACGCTGATAATTTTCTTTGTCATAACTCCATCTTGTAATATGATTTACAGATGAGTTTAAATGCTCTAAACCGCCGTAACTACTATCCGTATGGTGAATGATAAAAACATATTTTTCACATGGATGACTGCCAAATATCTTTACTTCTTCTTCGATTATTTTTTTTAAATCTTCGATTATTTTTTCAATGTCAATATTGCTTTCTCCATAGATGGCCAACTCATGCTGAATGGAAGCAGCTTGAAAAAAATATGATGTGTGATTGCCAATTTCTATTGGCGAATCTATTAATTCATCAATGTTTGCTGCCGTTCTCAGCCATTTGTTGTCGCCGGCTTGTGGCAAAGCTGTGGAAATTTGTTGCCATTCATCAAAAGGATGAATGTTTATATTTAATGCGGTATCTTCTGCACCATCAATATATAAAAAAGTGGAAGCGCCATTAATTAAAGCATGTGTTGTGTCAACAAAATTTGTACGTACAGAATATTCAAAGCTATAAACAGCATATCTCAACGTGATTTCATTCCTATTTTCGACATTGAGCAACCATGTGTTTTTATCAGATTTTTCTAAACGTTTCCATAAATTATTTTCAGCTTTATATTCAATGAAGTCTATATTTTTTTGAAATTCGCGAATGAGGTAACTACCAGGCGTCCAAACTGCCATCTTTAATTGTAAATTATTATTCACGATATCACTAATATGCATCTCTACTTCAACGTAATGAGTATGTGGTGCAGGAAAGGAAAGTATGTAATTGATCTTCATTTTTTTCAAGCGTAACTTTACGATTAATTCAATTGAAATATAACATTTATACTACAAAATAATAAGCTATTGCAAACTTGTACAATATAAAATTACGCACAATTAACGAATAAGTATTATAGTTTTCTTTGCTTATCCTATTTTTTCGACGAATTTATATATTGTTTTCTGTTTTTATTTTCTCGTTTTCACTTTGAGTTTTTTTTCACTTTGTATAAAATATAGTTGTTATAACAACTAACTATTCTCTGTTTTTTAGTATATATTTGTATATAAAAAGTTATAGCTATGAATCCATTACAATCACAACAACTTATTGATTTGGAATTAAAATATGGTGCACATAATTATCATCCTTTACCAGTTGTATTGTCTAAAGGCAAAGGCGTTCATGTTTGGGACGTTGAAGGAAAACAATATTTAGATTTTTTATCTGCATATTCAGCCGTCAACCAAGGTCATTGCCATCCAAGAATAATAAAAGTGATGCAAGAGCAAGCAGCAGTGTTAACTCTTACTTCTAGAGCATTTCATAATAATCTATTAGGTGTTTATGCAGAATACATCACTACACTTTTAGGATATGACAAAGTATTGCCCATGAACACAGGTGTAGAAGCTGCTGAAACAGCCTTCAAATTAGCACGTCGTTGGGGTTATGATGTTAAAGGTATCGAGAAAAATAAAGCGATAATCATTGTTTGTGAAAATAATTTTTGGGGTCGATCTGTTGCAGCAATTTCATCATCTACAGATCCGTCTTCCTATGGTGGTTTTGGTCCTTACGTGCCTGGAATTGTTAAAATTCCCTATAATGATATTGCCGTATTGGAAGCAGCATTGCAGGATAAAAATGTAGCAGCCTTTATGGCCGAACCTATTCAGGGAGAAGCTGGCGTTGTCGTGCCTGATGAAGCTTATTTGTCTAATGTAAAAGCACTTTGTTCTAAACATAATGTACTTTTTATTGCTGATGAAGTGCAAACTGGTATTGCGCGTACTGGTAAAATGATGGCATGCGATTACGAGTCTGTGAAACCAGATATTTTAGTGCTCGGCAAAGCATTAAGTGGCGGCACGATGCCGGTAAGTGCTGTATTGGCACGAGATGAAATTATGCTATGTATAAAACCAGGTGAACATGGTTCTACATTTGGTGGCAATCCGCTTGCATGTGCTGTGGCAATTGAAGCTTTGAAAGTAATTGTCGAAGAGAAATTAGCAGATAATGCCAATGCTATGGGTGCACTTTTCCGTGATGAATTAAGAAAACTAAATCATCCGGTGATAGAGCTCGTGCGCGGAAAAGGATTGCTAAATGCTATGGTGATTCGCACCAAAGAAGAATCTGAACATAATTGGAATACTGACGGTGAACTTGCCTGGAATATATGTTTAAAAATGCGAGATAATGGCTTATTGGCAAAGCCTACACACGGAAATATTATTCGTTTTGCACCACCATTAGTGATTAATGAAAGCCAAATTAAAGAAGCAGTTTCCATCATTAAACTTTCTATAGAGCAATCACTGTAATTTTTATTATTTTAGGCAATGTTGTAGAATACTGTTGTTTAATAAAGAAACGAACAATTTTATCTAAAATCAAGCATAACTATTTATTGGAATTACAGACTTTGTCTTGAATATTTTCGTGTTCAATAACTGGTTCTTTCATGAAATTATTCCTCAACTATTTTAATGTAGTTTTTACATAATAAATCCCATCTCTCTAATACATCAATAGACTGTTCAATATAAATCAAAATTTTGTCGCCCGAATTAATGCTTTGTATCTTCTGTGACATTATTGAAGACTGTGATAAAAGGTTTATTTCATCAAGTCCCAATATTTGAAGTTTTGAAATTATATAGCTTATCATGTTTTTAGCTACATCGTATTTGAATTCTCCAGTTGCTGGTTTTACAATAAATTCTAATAATGTCCTTTCTATTTCAGAATGACATTTACCAAAAACTTCATGTGTTTTTTCGTGTAGCTCAGCATCAAGTGATGTTTGTTTTTGAAATGTATTAACATCGATATCAAATTGACTAACTAATGATGCTTTTACCGGAACGTCGTTTGGTACAGTATCCAATAGGCTTTTTCTTTGTTCTAATAAATCGAGCTGTAGTTTATAATTAAAAAGCTTTTGAGCTGTATTGTTTTCATGCTCTGTTAAGTATTTTACTGTAACTGCTTTTGTCTGTACTAATGTTCCCAAACTTGCTTCAGTGAGTTTGATTGCTTTTGAAAGCAAATCTTTTAATGTTGTGCTTTTGGCATTTAACAGCAGATCATTGAGCTCTGCTATTTTGTTGTCGTAGTGTTCAAATTCATCATCCATATCTGATTGTAACATATAATATTTCCAAAAGGTTCAACTGTCACTTCTAATAATTTTCAATAAAATTTGTTCTCTGGTAATCTATTCACTATGTTTGTGTTATAAATAAAACAATATTATTCTACAACATTGCCTTATTTTATAATAAAAAGATTTTTTATCTGCAATTAAACCTATTCATCAATATTAGGTCTAATCATAAAACCCGAAAGGAATATGATAAGAATACTAATAGCTGTTTTTGCCATAAGTATCATAGCTTGTAAAAAAAACGATGACATTCAAGTGCCACCTGCATCGTATGATAGTATGGTGTACGAAAAAACAGATATTGACATCTTAGAAGTGTCATTTACCGCCAGACCAAATTTTCATAATCTTCAATATACATCAGAGAAAACAAAACAGGCGGAAATAAATAAACCTACATTAACGGCTAAAATGGATATTTATCTTCCACCAAATGCAAGCTCGACATCAAAGCAACCACTCTTGGTCATGATTCATGGTGGTGGTTACTCTAGTGGTGATAAACAAGCTTGGCAAAACGAAGCTTATACTTATGCTAGAGCAGGTTATATTTGTGCCTCATTAAATTATAGATTAACGCAGAATGGTGGAAATCAAGATTCTCTTTTGAGATTGTATGCAGTACAATGTGCTGTTGAAGACATTCAAAATGGTATTCGCTTTTTGAAGAAAAATGCAAATTTATATTTTATAGATACAACACGCATAGTTGTTTTTGGTGGCTCTGCTGGTGGCGGTTTGTCTTTGATAAATGCGATAGAATATGATGCTCCATTTGGTACAAATGACCATGTTGGTTTTTCGAGCAAAACAAACGGCTCGATTTCTACAGGCGCAACTTTAATCAATGATGATGCAGCAAGTCAGCAAGGCGTATTGCATTATGATGCGAATGATTCGCCTGTTTTATTATTTCATGCAAAAGAAAACGATGGTTCTACAGGAGCCACATGGACAAATAGTGTGTTACCTACTCAACAAGCTATTAATAATTCAGGAAATTCGTGTACTATTGTAGCGCAGCCTAACTTGTCACACACCGTTGAACTAGCATTAGCTGGCGATTATTGGAATGATATTAAACCTTTTTTAGAAACTCACTTGAGAATTGCTACTATAAGATAAAATAATGCTAAAAAACATTAGAATAATTATACTTGCTGTAAAGCACCGCTATCGTGACGAAATACACCTTTGCCATCAGACTTTGCATACTCAACCATAGCCTTTGCAATTTGTTCTGCTTTGATAGATTTATATTTGGACAATGGACCAAACATAAGCATATCATAAACTGGTGATAGCTTTTGCGCTATTCCTTCTCCCAATCTTGTGTCTTTACGCTCGCCAATTATCAAGCTTGGTTGCAAGATGTGAAAACAGTCAAATTGTAGTTGACCTATTGCTTCCTCGATTTCTCCTTTTACACGATTATAAAAAATAAAAGAGTTTTTAGAAGCACCTAATGCAGAGATTAATAAAAATGTTGTAGTACCATTTTGTTTAGCGATTTCGGCCACTTTCAATGGATATTCAAAATCAACTTTTCGAAATGCGGCTTGCGTACCTGCCGTTTTTATGGTTGTGCCTAAGCAACAAAACACACAATCTGCTTTGATTTGTGTGGCATAATTCTCTAAATTATCAAAATCAACTATTATTTCTTTTAATTTAGGATGTTGAAGATGCAATGGTTTTCGAGTTAAAATACTTATCGAACTAAATTCTTGCTCATTTAATAGCTGCGATACGACATGACCACCAACTAATCCACTTGCGCCTATCACCAATGCAGTTTTCATAAAAAAATATTTTATCAAATGTAAACATTATTTGTGTGAATACTGAATACTCCGTATTTTTGCAATTATGATATTATTTGCAGATTCTGGCTCTACTAAAACATCATGGTTGTTGTATAATGAAGCCGATAATACTAAGAAACATTTTGAAACATTAGGTATTAATCCTATTGTACACAAACACGAAGAGATTTATCAAAAAATTTATAGCAATACTGAGCTGACTGCATATGCTAATGACATTACTGAAATTAAATTTTTTGGTGCAGGTTGCTCCAGTGTTGAACGCAACCAATTAGCAGCGTCTGCATTAAAAAGTATTTTTTATAATGCTTCCATAGAAATCGATCATGATATGAAGGCAGCTGCTTATGCAGTTTGTGGCAATGAGCCTGGCATCGCATGTATATTAGGCACAGGCTCAAACTCTATATTTTTTGATGGCGAAAATTTAGTGGACTCTTATGCTGGTATTGGTTATATCTTAGGCGATGAAGCAGGTGGCGCTTACTTCGGAAAAATTATATTACGAGATTTTTTATACCATTTATTGCCACAAGAAATAGAAGAGCATATTTTATCAGCCTATAAATTAGATAAAAATACCATTTTTCAATTGGTCTATAAAGAAGCATCGCCAAATAGATATTTAGCTAGCTTTGCACCAATCTTATCTAAATTTAGAGAAACAGATTATGCGCAAGTTGTGTTGCAACAAGGCTTCACAGAATTCTTTGATTTCCATATTACATGTTTTGAAAATTATCAAGATTATCCAATTGGTTTTGTAGGCTCAATTGCCAAAACTTTCCGACCAGAACTAGAACGTGTAGCGAATGATTTTGAATGTACTTTAGGCAAATTTGTAAGCAATCCGATTGAAGAAGTAGCTGATTATTTTATTCAAAAAAAACTTGCAGCTAATCTGTAATATTAGATAATTTCTATTGTTTGTCTAATTCTAGTTAAATTATAGTATAATAAACAAGCTTGTTATGCATACGATAGAACCATATTGGAAATGGCGTGATTTTTATACAGCAGAAGAAGACGAAAAATCGCCATTCTATGGCAAAGAGTACAGCGAATTCGAATATTCAGATACAATTTACAATTACTATATTCATCCACAATGGGACAGTTTTGGTGCGGAAACACTATACCTAAAATTGTTGTATGCAAATTACAAAACTGGTGCTGCCATCATTGAATTTATTGGCGAATGGAACGATTGCACGCAAAATACTATTGAAACATTAAAACGAGATTTTATAGATATTTTACTCCATCAAGGCATTTCAAAATTTGTGTTAATTGGAGAAAATGTACTCGAATTTTTTAGTAGTGATAGCGAATATTATGAAGAATGGTACGATGACATCAAAGACAATGCAGGTTGGATTATTGCCATTAATTTCAGAGAACATGTTTTAGCAGAAATGCGTCAAGCAAATATTCACCATTATATAAATATCAATGAGCGCTATGCTACTATAAATTGGCGTTCTTATAAACCTTTTCATTTAATTAGCTTTTTAGATGATTTATTGATAAAGGTAATTCAATAACTTTACGCTATGTCTAAATTATATATAGTTCCTACACCTATCGGCAACTTGCAAGATATAACATTACGTGCAATCGATACATTAAAATCGGTACAATTGATTTTAGCAGAAGACACTAGAACATCTAAGTTTTTATGTCAACACTTTTTAATAGACACACCATTGCAAGCATATCATAAAGACAATGAGCATAAAGCAGTCGATGCTATTGTGCAAAAAATCAAATCAGGTGTTGAGATGGCTTTGGTGTCAGATGCTGGCACACCAGCAATTTCTGATCCTGGATTTTTGTTAGTGAGAGCTTGTTTGCAAAATGACATAGCAGTAGAATGTTTACCTGGTGCAACTGCATTTGTACCTGCTTTAGTCAATGCAGGATTTCCAACGGACAGATTTGTTTTCGAAGGATTTTTACCACATCAGAAAGGAAGGCAAAAGCGCCTACAGGCATTACAAGAAGAAACGCGAACAATAGTGTTTTACGAATCACCATATCGAATTGTAAAATTATTGGAAGAGCTAAATACTTATTTCGGTGGAAACAGAAGAATTGCTATTAGCAGAGAATTGACAAAAAAATTTGAAGAAAATTTTAGAGGAAGCATTGCTGAAGCGATTATTCATTTTACACAAAAAGAACCAAAAGGCGAATTTGTTGTCGTGCTGGAAGGGAAAACGAAAGAAGAACATGTTGCAATTAGCAATAAAGAAAAATATGGCAAATAAATGAATCATTTACTCGATATTCAGGAACAAACAATATTGGCTGTAGAGAAGGCAGCTACTTTTATTAAAAGTGAAATAGGTAAAACTTCGAATAGCGATATCGAAACAAAAGCACTCAATAGCTTGGTGACTTATGTCGATAAAGAAGCCGAAAAAATATTAGTGCGTGAACTTCAAAAAATTATGCAAGATGCTACCTTTTTAACAGAAGAAAACACTATTGCCACAACGCATGGCGAATGGCAGTGGATTATTGATCCATTAGATGGCACTACTAATTTTATTCACCAAGTGCCAGTGTTTGGTATTTCTGTAGGATTAAAACATAAAGATGAAATTGTTGTTGGGGTGGTACAAGAGTTGAATAGGAATGAATTATTTTATGCCTCAAAAAATAATGGTGCCTTTTTAAATGCAAATAAAATTGCAGTTTCTTCAACAACAACTTTAGCAGATAGTTTGATTGCGACTGGATTTCCTTACTACGATTTTGAACACTTAGATAATTATTTGTCTGTATTTAAATATCTGATGACCTCTACTCGCGGAATACGCCGCTTAGGTTCGGCTGCAATTGATTTGTGTTTTACTGCTTGTGGCCGATTTGATGCATTTTTTGAATATTCATTGTCGCCTTGGGACGTGGCTGCTGGTGCAATTATTTTACAAGAAGCAGGAGGAAAAGTATCTGATTTTAATGGTGGAAATAATTGGCTGCATGGCAGACAAATGCTTGCATCAAACGCATTGCTTTCTGCTGATCTGTTGCAAGTAATTCAAGCACGATATAAATAGATTTTTGCTAATAATTTTTGATTTTTAAAATAAAAAAGGTTGCCTTTGCAGGCAACCTAAAAAACTGTGAAAACTATGAAAAAGATTTATTGTGCGAAACTTGCTCTTGGACCGCCACTAGCAAATGTTGCTAATATTCTAGCTTTTTGTCCACTAGAGAACATATACATACAAGCATCATCAGTATAATCCATGAAGTTCATGGTCATCTCGATTGGTGTGCCACTGCATGTAGATTTATGACCAGCAGCTGGGCAACCATAGTTTGCTGTGTTGTGTGTCGGCGTGTCAGAAACTAAGTCAGAGCCACATGTTGCATCGCCCCAAATATGACGCAAGTTCAACCAGTGGCCAACTTCATGTGTTGCTGTTCTGCCTTTGTTGAATGGCGCAGCAGCAGTGCCAGTTCTACCAAAACCTTTATTTAAGATAACCACACCATCTGTAGAAGAGGAGCCACCAGGAAATTGTGCATAGCCTAAAATACCACCACTTAACGTGCAAACCCAAAGGTTTAATTTTGTAGTTGGTGAAGTTGGATTAATACCACCTTGTGAAGATTTCTTCATGGCATCATTAGTGCTCCAGCTTTTTTTAGTAGTTTTCTTTCTTACCACTTGGTCTAATACAAAGCGAATGCCTACGTTTGCTTTTACAGCAGAAAATGTAGAAGGCACTAAACTAAAATCAGCATTTGTAGCGTTAAAATCTTCATTTAATACATCAATTTGAGATTGAATTTGCGCAGTCGATACATTTTCAGATGTAGTTCTGTATAAGACATTCACGACTACAGGAATTTCAATTACGCCATTTACTAAACGCGCGCTTTTGTTTTCTTTGATGTTTTGTTGAACAATAGATTCATAAGCATTCATACGTTGTTCTAAAGTTGGATCGGCCTTTAGTTGTTCAGCCAATACTTCCATTGAATTACAGTTACGATGAGTCGCCATTGCGTTATCGTCAGATTCCATTAAATTTCCTTTTTGGCACGCAGAGAACAAAAGAGCCACTGCCGTGCTAATCAACATTAGTTTTTTCATTTTTTGAATTGTTAGTTTTTGTTTACGATACTCGAATTTAGAAAAGGATTTCTATAAGTCCAATTATTTAACAAAACAATTTGTTAACATTGAAAAATTTAATATTGAACAGTAAGATTACTTTTGAAACATTGGGCTGACCACCAGTTCTTTACTGCCAGCTTCATATTTATAAAAACCTTCACCACTTTTTGCGCCTAAATAACCTGCAGTTACCATATTGACGAGAAGTGGACAGGGTGCATATTTTGGATTGCCGAATCCTTCATGTAGCACACGCATAATGGCTAAACATACGTCTAAGCCAATAAAATCGGCAAGTTGCAATGGTCCCATTGGATGTGCCATGCCTAATTTCATTACTGTGTCAATTTCTAAAATGCCAGCAACGCCTTCATACAACGAGTAGATTGCTTCATTAATCATTGGCATTAATATTCTGTTAGCAACAAATCCAGGATAATCGTTGACTTCAACAGGGATTTTTTGAAGTTGTTTTGAAACGTCAAAAACATGCTGATTGGTTTCGTTAGAAGTAGCATAGCCACGAATTACTTCCACCAATTTCATAATAGGCACAGGATTCATAAAATGCATGCCTATGACTTTGTCAGGGCGTTTGGTGCAAGCAGCGATTCTAGTAATAGAAATAGACGATGTGTTGCTTGCTAAAATGCAATGTGGTGCACATATTTCATCGAGTTCACGAAATATTTTTTCTTTGATGCTAAAATTTTCAGATGCCGCTTCAATGACTAAGTCACTAGCATGAGCGCCGTCTTTTATAGAAGTATATGTTGTAATATTGGCTAGTGTTTGTGTTTTTAATTCTTCAGACAAAACACCTTTCTGCACTTGTCTGTCTAAGTTTTTCTGTATTGTTTGAATAGCCTTATCTAATGCCAATTGCGAAATATCGATTAATGCTACTTTAAAACCAAATTGTGCGCAAACGTGAGCTATGCCATTGCCCATCGTACCTGATCCGATAACGCTTATTGTGTTGATTGCCATTTTATTTAGATTTTCTAGCTTTAATACTCCATTCAAAATCAAAATCTACTAATAAATCACCTGCTTTGTCGTAACCTTTTACATTGCTTTGAATTGTTTGAGGTTCCATAGTAGTCATTGCCGCATGCACTTTGTCTGCTATAAGCTGGCCATCGTTGCAAATAAAAGTCGTGACACCAATAGCACGTTTTACAAACTTGCCACTACATGCCGTTACAAACATGGAAACGGAAGGATTGGTTTTGTGTGTGTGCATTTGCACCATTGCGCCACTTGCCATTTCTGCTGCCATGCCTAGCACTGCCCAATAGGTAGTATTAAATGGATTTTTGTTGACATAATTATATGGAACAGTTACTTTGCAATGTTGATCATCTAATGCAGTTACTTTTAATCCAGCAATGGCGCCCATTGGCATTACTTTTAGTAAACCAGCTCTAAACACTGGCGATAATACCATGTTTTTATATTCATCTTTTTTTGCATTCATATTTGAAACCTAATTGAACACAAGATATAAAATGTGTGTAGATATTCGATGAATACTTCAAAATAATTAACGATTGAATATGTATATTTGTTTAAAATTGTATTGCATGCAAAAACCATTACACGCATTGTCCAATAAATGGACTTTTTTATTGCTTTTCATTCTTTCATTTGTACTTTATGGAAATACCATTTTTAATGATTATGGTTATGATGATGTTTTTGTTGTAAAGGGAAATAAATATGTGCAAGAAGGCATTGCAGGAATACCAGCAATTTTTGAGAATCCGTATGCAGTAGTTGATTCTGTTCAGTTAGATAAACGACCTATTACATTGATTACTTTTGCTGTTGAACATCAGCTTTTTAATGACAATCCACATATCAGTCATTTTATAAATATTATTTTGTATGCGCTAACATTGTTAGTATTGTATGTTTTATTACAACAAGCTTTTCAATTAGAAAAAGTCAACAAATGGCTGCCATTATTAATTGTTGTTTTATTTGCTATTCATCCATTACATACTGAAGTAGTAAGTTCATTAAAAAACAGAGATGAATTATTGGTCATGCTGTTTGGTCTGCTCTATTTGTTGTTGAGTTATAAATATGCACACGCTTCCAGTAGGAGAGTGTTGTATTTATCGCTCGCAATTTTTTCATTAGCGTTAATGCTCTTGTCAAAAATTACAGGCTTTGTATTTGTATTTATTGGTATTGCCATGTTTGTATTTTATAAATGGCATTCTATTAATAAAAGAAACTGGTTTTTTGTGTTGTGGAGTGTGCTGTTATTATTCAGAGGCTTATATGTCACATTAGAAGGAGTAAACAGAAAATTTCTAGTTTTTGAAAATCCATTAATCAAAGAGACAAATTTGTTAGTAAAAATTGGCACTGCATTTTTGATACTACTGCATCATATTAAGATGTTGATTTTTCCAAATCCAATGTTGTTTTATTATGGTGGAAATACGTTTCCATTGGTGACACTCGGAAATCCTTTAGCATTGTTTTCTATGTTATTACATGTAACATTTTTTGTATATGGCTGTGTTAAATTTTTCAAGAGAGAAATGATAGGATTGTTTATTATTTGCTATTTTATTTCTATCATGTTATACGCCAATTTTCCGATACCATACACGAGTATGTATGCTGAGCGTACACAGTTTATAAGCAGTTTGTGGTTTATATTAATAATGGTTTCACTGTTTAATTTGTTGAGTTCGCTAAAGCCAATAAAAGGTCATTTTGGTCTTAATAATATGTTTGTACTTATTGTATTAAGTGTTGTATTTATAGTGTATTCATTCTTGACTATCAACAGGAATTTTTATTGGAAAAATTCATTGATTTTAATGGAAAAGGATATGCCATATTTAGAAAATTCTATCATTGCAAATTACATTTATGCAAATAATTTAAAGTATGAAAGTAAGCAAGCTATCGACACCAGTACTTCAAAATTATTGGCACAAAAAGCAGTGACACACTATCGACAAGCGATTAAATTGGTTCCCGGATTTCCTGAATTTCATTATAAATTAGCTAGTACCTACAGATATAATTTAAAAAATTTAGACAGTGCAGAAATTTATTATGGTTATGCCTTAAGCTTAGATTCTATTTATGCAGATGCTAATTATGAGATGGCTAAATTATTTTTTGATAAAGCTGATTTTCAAAGAAGCAATTATTATTTTGAAAAAACATATCCATTGAAGCCAACAGATTCGATGACTTTATTTTATTATGGTCAAACAGCATTGAAAATGGGCAATCTCTCAACTGCGTACAAAATTGATAAAGAATTTTTGAACCTATATCCAAATCACTATTATCCATATGTCAATTTAGGTGTATATTATTCAACTGCATTGAAAGATGATAGCGCTGTAATTTATTTTGATAAAGCGATTGAAAAAGGCTATCGCGAACCGAGTTTGCTGGCGAAGTTGGCATATTACTACGAAACAAAAGGAAATCAAGAAAAAGCAAAGTATTATAGAAGCTTAAGCCGCTAAGGTTTCTCAAATTTGTAAAGAATAAAGTTGTTGATTTTTTTTTCTTCTTTATAATTCGGATAAAATGAAGATACAATTTGCTGCTCACTAACTTTGTTAGTTGTCAATATATATTGAACACTTCCATCAGCAAAATAGGTATCATATTTTTGTGTAGGTGCATTATATAATTCTGAATTACTTTTTAATTTTAATAGCGCATATATTAATCTGTCCAAATGTATTTCGTGGCCATAAATAACACGTTTATCTGCAATAAATAAACTATGTTGAAGCGTTACATCATAGATTGTCGAATTTGTTTTTAAATACGTTTGCAATGCATCTCTAAGTTGATAATTAGATTGGAATTTTTGTTTTTCCTTCTTTTCTTTTTTTATATTAATTGAGTAATTATTAAGTACTGCATTTGATGCTAATAAAAATAAAATATAAAAACCAGCAGCGATGATTGTTTTTTTAAGTGGATAATTTTTTAGAAAATAAATTAATGCCAATATACTAATGAGGATTAGTTCATACGTATAGTTTAGATAACTTCCTGGTCTAAATAAAAATATACTACTTAATACAGCAGCAAAAATGCCGCTAATTCCTAGTAATAAACCAAGCTTTTTTTGTGTTGTTTTATGAGAATTGAATAATAAAAAAATAAATAGCATATAAAATGGTGACAATCGCACTGTGTTAAATAGGACAATCATAAAATTGTAAGACTCTCGATAATTCTTTATTTTTTGCAGATTATATAAGAATAAACTTTCTATGCAATAATTTCCAAAAAATATGTGAAAGGAAATAAATAAAATAACAGCTAGAATAACAAATGATATTCCATATAAAATGATAGATTTATTTCGTTGAATTAAAAAGGTAACACCAATTATTAAAGCAATATAAATGATGACATCTTGCTTAGTAGCTACTGCGAATAAGGCAGCAAGCAATGAAACGTATTTTGATTTGACACTGCCATTTTCATAAAAATAATCTATAAAATGTATTAAAAAAATTAGGAACAGTAGCACTTTAAGGCTGTCAGGTCTTGTGGCGTATGCATGTCCAGTTAATAGTAATAAATAAATAAGGCTTACTAACAAAGCAATTGCTTTTGTTCCTATAATTTTCAATGAATGCTTGTAAATTAATAAGACTCCAAATAAAGTGAATGCGAAACTGTAGCATCGTCCAACGATAAATAATTGTCTGATGTCTGTAATGTAATCGAAAGAAAATATTCTTGCCGTATATTCAACAATCTTTAAATACAAAGGTGTGTATATCGTGATTGAGAAAGGAAAAGTTTCAGGATTTAAATATAATCTTTCACCTTTTAATGTTTGTTGTATGTAATGTATAAATGTAAATTCAGCGCCATCTAAATCAATAGCGTATGAAAATATTAATAAGAAGCGAACAGCTACAAAATAGGCGATGAGTAATAGTAATATACTTGTAGCAACATTGTATTTGGTGAGCAATGATTTGATGTCTGATGGTTTATGTGTGAATACTCATCTAAAATACAGCTATTTTTATGTAATTAAATAATTTTTTCTGATTTTAAATTGTATTTTTGAAAAAACCAGTATGCTAAAATCCAATGAAGAAATAGAGCTCTCTGTTGTCGTATTGTGCTATCACGCTGAGAATATCATCGAACGTTTTGTGGCGCAATTAATCAATGAAATTTCTGAATTACAAATTACTTATGAATTGATATTGGTTGCAAATTACGATAAAAATTCAATTGATAACACACCAGCATTAGCAACAGAAATTGCTAAGAAATATCCGAATATTGTAGTCTTAGCTCATGAGAAAGAAGGCGGAATGGGTTGGGA
>JADKZZ010000092.1 GCA_020848475.1 Chitinophagales bacterium
AATACATTTTCAAAATCGAATTTGTCAATAATTGATAAATTTGAAACAGTTGTGAGTCTTCCTCTTTTAGCATAGTAAGATGCTTGTCAATAATTTCGACATCATTTCTTCTTGCAGGACCAGTTTGTGCATCTTTTGGTAAAATGGAATCAATTTTTGTAATTGTTTCATGTATCAAAGGCATAAGCAACTGATAATCCAATTGGTGCTTCTCGCAATAATTTTGTGCAATGGCAAATAAATGATTGGAAAAATTATTTACAAAAACAGCAGCAATATGTAGATGTTTACGCTGTTCGTCTGTGTATTCATAAACTTTATCACTCAATAGTTTTGCCAATGACATGAGTTCATTTTTAAACACATCATTTTTAGAAGTAATTAAAAATGGAACAGCATCAATATCGATTTTTTTTGTTTTTGAAAAAGATTGTAATGGATAAAAAATGCCTGTATTTGTGGCATTTTCAAACACATCTAAGCCGACAGAGCCAGAAGTATGTACCATTTTCATGTCTGGTTTTTTCTTTAAAATATATTGCGATAAAGTTTTGATGACATCATCTTTTACAGCAAAAATCAATAAGTCAACTGATAAATCTAATTCTTCTAAATCACATGTATAAATCGAATTAGACTGCCAAGCTAATGTTTCAGAATTATCACAAGATTGGCTATAAATTTGCTTTACTGTAATTCCTTTTTTAGCAAATGCTTTAGCCAAATGTGTAGCTACATTTCCGCTGCCAATAAATGAAATATTTTGTATCGCATCTTGCATAAAATTATGCTGTTGTATTTTCTTTTTTTCTTCTCATCATACTCATAAAAACACCAACAGTCATGACCAAACAGCCCAACCAAAGCACATTAATGAATGGGAAACGAATAGCTTTCATGATGATAAATTTATTGAGTTTTTGTTGCACAAGAAATTGCAATTTATTTTCCTCTGGTAAAATTTTTATCAGTGAAAAACTGACATCATGTTTATCCACTTTAGCAGGAATACTTGTTGCTACCACTTCACGCACTAAATAGATAGGTTCAATATTATATGTTGTATCTATGGCAATAAACTTTAAGCGAGCTCCTATCGCAATGTCGTTAGGCAACATTTTAAAATCGTGTATATGTGCGTCAGGATTGATGCTTTCTAAGACCACCATACAACGAGAAGCCGGAATAGTATCGCCAACAGAAATCGTGTACGTATTTTCAACTAAGGAATCTGCTGGTGTTCCATCTTCTTTTAATGGTGCTGATGTAATATGTGTATATAAATCAGAAGTAATCGTTTTAAGCGTTGAAGGCACTGGTGTATTGCCCATTTTATTATTCATCAAAATATTTGGATGCAAGGTAAATGCTTTTCGCACATTTCCTTTTTTATCCAATTCTTCGTAACGCACATTGAAATAAATATTTTGTGCTGTAACAGAATCACCGAGATAAGTTACTCTATATTTTCCCATTTTTGTTGGCTCATTTTGATACAATAAAACATTCTCAGCAATCTCTTGCTCAGAAAATCCTTGACCATAATCGATACCAAACTGATTTACAGAAAGCACTTCTTGGCGGCCTTGTGAAATTAAAATGCCGATTATCATAATGGCAAAGCCAATATGCGAAACCGAGCCTCCTGCAATTTTTATTTTACCTTTCAATCCTTTGAAAATATACTGCACATTTGCGAGCAATGCAAACCAAGCACTAAACACCATTAATACGTAATCAAGGCGGTACAGTTTATATGGAATTACGACTACTATTGTCAATGCTATTGACAGCACAAAAGCAGGCAATAAAGAGAGTATTACTTTCTTTACATCTGAGTGTTTATATTTAAAAAACTGTGTTATAGCAGAGCCAATTGCGACAATGGCTGCCATCCAAATTTGTACATTATTATAATGGCTTTTTATATCAGAAGGCGGCGCAATCTTTGAACCGAATATTTTATTGATAACTGGAAAAGATGTCAATACAATAATGTGTATTGCAGAAAAAACAAAAATTAAAGAACCAATAAACAACCAAAACTCACGTGATGATAATTTTTCTTCTTCCGGTTTAGATGGAATTAATTTCTTGATAAATGTTCTATCTATAAATAAATAGACAGATGGCAATAAAAATGCTAAGATAATAACCACCAACTGACCGCTCATACCTAAGTCGGTGAAAGAATGCACAGAAGCATCGCCTAAAACACCACTTTTTGTGAGGAAAGAAGAGTACAATACTAATAAAAACGTACTGATAAATAATACATACGTCGCATGTAGCGAGTAGCCAGTATGCTTATATGCCATTAATGTGTGAATGCCGGCTGCTAATACTAACCAAGGTACTAATGATGCATTTTCTACAGGATCCCATGCCCAAAAGCCACCAAAACTTAACGCTTCATACGCCCAAGCGCCACCTAACAAAATACCTGCACCTAATATCATCAAAGTAAATAAGCTCCAAGTCAAGGCAGGTTTTACCCAATCAGTAAAATTTCGAACCCAAAGTGATGCAATGGCATAAGCTGCTGGAATGGTACAACCTGCAAATCCTAAAAATAATGTAGGTGGATGAATGACCATCCAATAATTTTGTAACGATGGGTTCAATCCTGTTCCATCTTCCGCTACCCATTCAGGATTCATTTTAAATACTGGAATATCCATTGTGTCGCGTACTAATGCGAATGGACTGGAACCAAATTTATAATGAAAAAGAATAATGCCTAATAGCATCGAACCTAATAATACTTGCGCTAAAGCAACTATAGACAACACTGGACTTTCCCAATTTTTTGCAGTAAAAACCAATACACAACCTAACACTGCATGCCAAAACATCCATAATAGGGTGCTACCTTCTTGACCACTCCACATAGATGAAAACTGGTAGTACCATGGTAAAGATTTTGAGGTATGCTCCCAAACATATTTATATTCGAAATAATGACCGTGTATTATTGTCAAAAGACTAATGATGATGCCTAAGACAGCGACTGCATGAATCACAAAAGCTTTTCTACCAAATTGTTTCCAAGGCAATGATTTTGATAAATCATTTCTATAAGTAGTTGCAAAAAAATAAGCAAGGCATGCTGCTAATGCTGCCACAAAAGATAAGATTACCAAAAAATGTCCGACTTTTCCTATCAACAAATTTTGGCCAATTGCATAAATATTCATATTAATGATAATAAAAGTGTATAAAAATACACGATGAGAAATTAGATACTTCTGCCGTCATTGGCTTGCTGTTCTCTATTTTTATATTTAGATGGGCATTTTAATAATATATCATTGGCATAAAAAGTATCACCATTCATTTTTCCTGTAACTACCACTTTCTCTGATTTTTCGATATCGCGAGGTTTTGCCTTGTTGACGATTACTAATTTTTCAACCTTTTGCTCATCAATTACATACATTGAAAATTGGTTTGGATTGATTTCAGGTTGATATTTTATTTCTTTTTCTTTATTCAAATAACCAACAACGGTGAACTCTTTACCTTGTCTTGCATGTGCTGATTCGAAATCTTCGTAGCGACTAAAACCTTTGCCGAGCATTACAGTGAGTGAAGCTACCAAAACGGCTACAAAAATCAATGCTATGATGTGCGTTCTTTTCATGGAAACAAATTTCAAGTTTGAACATCAAAAGTACGGCTCTTTACCTAAAAAAAAGGAAATAAAAGGTTATTTAATTTTAAATCAATGCACAAAGATTATCACTTTCGATGCCTAATGGAATATTCATACAATTATAAAAATTTTCCATAGCACATAAGTAAGTAATTTCTACAATTTCTGTGTCGTTGAAATTTTGTTTTAGATTTGTAAAAAGTTCATCTGAAACTATTCTTTGTCTTGTAACAGCTTCCACATATCTGAATGCGGATTTTTCTTTTTCTGAAAACAATGGAGATGTTTCAAATTGATGCAAATGCTTAAATTTTTCTGAATATATTTTTAAATCTATTGCTGCTCTTTGATTGATATCAATACAAAAGCTGCAACCATTAATGCTAGCAACGTGATGTTTTATCAATTTCGCCAAAATGGGTTCTAAAGAAATTTTTGCTTCTACATCTGCAAATTTTTTCGTTACAAACAACATTTCTGGCACTCTATTGTAGATTGTTTTTGCTGGTGTTATTACTTTGCCAAACATACGTTTCATAAAGAAGAAACCGATACGCATGAATATGCCATTTGGTTTTTCAATCGGTACAATTCTGGGTTGCATTTGCAAGAGATTAACTACGATAATTTTGCACTAATTAATTTCACGAATTCTGAACGTGTAGCTTGTTTTTCGAATTCTCCAGTGAAGGCAGAAGTTGTCGTAACAGAATTTTGTTTTTGTACACCGCGCATCATCATACACATGTGTTTAGCTTCAATAACAACCGCCACACCTAATGGTGTTAATGCTTCTTGAATACAATCGCGTATTTGCACTGTCAATCTTTCTTGCACTTGCAAACGTCTTGAATATGCATCAACTACACGTGCAATTTTACTCAAACCTGTTATTTTGCCATTAGGAATATAAGCAACATGAGCTTTGCCGAAAAATGGCAACATGTGGTGTTCACACATCGAGTAAAGTTCAATATCTTTTACAATCACCATTTGATTGTGGTCTTCATTAAATACTGCTGAGCGTACAATTTCTATTGGATCAATAGAATAGCCATGTGTCATATATTGCAATGATTTTGAAACACGATTGGGTGTTTGTAATAAGCCTTCACGATTCGGATCTTCACCTATATGTGACAAGATTTCTCTATAATATTTTTCAATTACAGGAATTGACTCCAGTATTAATTCTTTGTTTTCCATTTCATCCATGTTATAAAAGTACAAAAAGTATAAAACATGAAAAAATGATTTTTGTTTAGAAGAAAATAAGGAACTGAATACAGAATAGAAACATACAAAAAAAGGCTGTCTTAAAAAGACAACCTCACGAACTAAACAAGTACACCGAGGAACTAATTCTTTTTTGCTAATAGTAAAAAGTCGCTAGCGATAATCTCTGTAACATTTCTTTTTATACCGTCTTTATCTTCATATTGACGATAAGTAATTTTACCAGAGACTGCGACTTGCATTCCTTTATCAAGGTATTTTTCTACAGTTTCTGCTTGCTTGCCAAAAACAACTACATTGTGCCATTGCGTTTGCTCTTTCTTCTCGCCTTTATTATCATAATAATAATCTGAGGTAGCGATACTAAATGTGGCCAATTTTTTGTCTTCGCCAAAGGATTTAATTTCTGGTTTTTTGCCTAAGTTGCCAATTAGCTGAACTTGATTTCTGATTGCTGACATGTTTTTAATTTTAATTACGTTAAAAAATCAATTTTAGTTATTCAGCATTGTCGTGTATTATCGCGAATAAGTATTTCCACTTCTTTGCTGTTTTCACCTATTGAGAGACAAGAGCTATTAAAATTCCATAAATAATTTTGAAAAAATTTTTCACGAACAACATAATGCATTGAAAACAAAGCATTTAAAATTAATAATTTTTTTTTGCGTACCTATCGGTCGGTGTCCTCACCGACCGATATAGCAATTTGATTGTTCTGATGATTGGAATTAGGCAGTATGAGATTCCCACTTTCGTGGGAATGACGGTTCGTGGGAATGACATTACCTATCGGCTTGTGACCTCACCAAGCACTTTTACAATAAAGCAACCCTAATCTATTATGATGTTGCGGAAATAACGAAGCTTATTTAAAATATATAAATCCAAAAATACGTTTTGACAAAAGTCAAAAAAAGCTTAACACTAGCATAATATATAAGAAAATACTTGACAAAGGTCAAGTTGATTTATAAATTAGAATTACAAAAAAAAACTATGAATAAATTATACAAAATCATTCCAATTTTACTTTTCTATTTTTCTATCTCTGCACAAGCAGCGAATGAATTATATGTAAAAGGACAAGCGGCTACAATAGCTACAACAACGCCAACCTTATACAATAATGGCTCTTTAATTCATGTAAATGGCGACATTACTATTGAAGATGGTTTGTTTGTCAACACAGGCAGTAATTTTTTAGAACTATCTGGGAATTGGGCAAATAATCAAGCTAGTGGTAATAACAAATACGAAAGTGATGGCTACGAAAGATTTTTTGGTACCACTGACCAAACTATTAGTGGCGTAATGAACGGTACAACTGCTAACAACAATCAGTTTTATAATTTATATATCAGTAAAACAAGTACTACTGGCGAATATGTAAGTTTATTAAACAATGTACACATCAATGCTGCGGGCACACTTCAATTTTCAGATTCCTATGGTATCATACGCACGCAGGCAAGCACAACGACAACACCAGAATATACTGGAAATTATACAAATGAACTTTATATACAAAATCCATCAGCTAGTGCAATAGTTGGTCATAGTGCTGGAGCTGGCGCTACAACAAAATATATTGAAGGTAAATTAAGAAGACAGGCTAATGGCACTGACACCTATTTCTTTCCGATTGGCGTTGGAAAAGCTGGTTTAGATGGTATGGAAGCGATATCAATAAACATGAATGCATTAAGCATGCCATCTGGTTCTACTACTGGATTATTAGCCTATATTCAACCTGCTGCAATTGGATTATATAGTAGCGATTTAATTACGAATGGCGATGTATTATTTTATGATATTGGAGGTTATGATGTATCTACTAGTAATAATAATTTTTCTCAATGCGTTAGCGGACCAGAAGGATATGACGACGTTGCTTTAATTGACCAAGCCATTACACATGAATGGATTGTTACACCCAATATATCACCTACTTCTGTCGATTATGATATTACGGTAGTACCAGGAACAATCCTTGAAAATCAGATTAGCTATGCCGTAATGGGAACGCCTTGTAATACCTTGTATCCGAAAGCACAGTACTTAGCTAGAAATGGAAGAATAGGTGGCAATAGCTCATTTGGGCCGACCTATATTTTTGATGTTCCAAATGTACTTGGCTTAGTTCAAGCGCCAACATTAAAAACGATTACAGGGCAAGATGGTTTTTCAAGATTTAGATTATTCGGAGCAACAGACGACAATACTTCTCTTCCGGTAGAACTTTTGAGCTTTACACTCACACCAATCAACAATCAATATTTTTTATTGAACTGGGAAACTGCTTCTGAATTTAATAATGCTGGTTTTTATGTGCAGAGAAGCACCGACAGAAGCAACTTCGAAAACATTGCTTGGATAGCTGGAAACGGCACCACTAACCAAGCGCAACAATACACGTATGCCGATAGAAATGTAGAACAGAACATCACCTATTACTATCGTTTGCAACAAATTGATATCAATCATGCATACAAGTATTCAAATATACTTTCTGGCAGATTGATTGGAACAGCATTTGAAGTCACTGATGTGCATCCAAATCCTTCGACAGTAAATCCACAAGTTGATGTGTATGCTCCTAATAATGGACTTTTACAGACATCTATCATCGATGTTTTAGGCAGAGAAGTAGGACATCAAAATTTTGAACTAAACAGAAGCATTAATGCTTTAACGCTTAATTTATCTTATTTAGCTAAAGCATCTTATCTGCTACGATTTAACTACGACAATCATCTAATTACTAAAAAATTTATTAAAAATTAAAAACACAAAACATGAAAAAAATTTTACTATTTACTGTTGCTTCCTTTTTCTTAGGAAACATAGCGATGGCACAAAACAATGTAGGCATAGGCACTAACCTACCGGATCCATCAGCAAAATTAGATGTAAAAGCAACAGACAAAGGATTATTGATACCGAATGTATCTTTAACAGCAAGAAACGTTGCAGCGCCAATAACCAGCCCAGCCATATCACTCCTAGTATATAACACCAATACTTCAGGAGCAGCACCAAATAATGTATATCCTGGATATTATTATTGGTCAGGTACTGAATGGATAAGAATGGTAGCATCTGTAAAAGCACAAAATGGAACTAATATTTCAACAACAGGCCCAAATGCAAGTGCTAGTGACCCTTATGTAGAATTGGGTGGTGCTTTAGTGCGTCCGACTACAGTTTCAGCATTGACTGCAACCAATAAAATGAGCTTTACTGGCACAGGTGTAGATGCTTTTAATGTTGACGGCACCACATTTTCTGTGGATGCTACTAATGATATGGTAGGCATTGAAGATAACACACCTTCCGAAAAACTACAAGTAGCAGGCAATATTCTTGCCGACCAAAATGTGATTGCTACACAAGGAATAGTCACTGGAAAATTAAATTTTAAAAGAGGTCCCGCAACTTCTTCTGACAACACATGGCATAAAGTTGAATTAGATGCTGGATATGGCGCCACTATGGTTTCTGCCTATGCAACTGGTAGCATGGATGGTGAAATGAAAATTCAAGGTGTTGATATATCTAATTTATTATCTGCTAGTTCTACGTGGTACAGACCTACTACTTACGGTATTGGTGCTACTCAAACTACTAGTTCACCAGGTTCGGGTACTACAGGCACCAACGTTGCACCACGCTATAATTTCACTAATAATCAACACTATCATGCTATTTGTCCTGATGGCACAATTGCAACAGGTTGGCAGGCATATGCAACTGGCTATTTAGATGATGGCTTAGCAATAAAGTGTACTACTTTATCATCAGGCTATACTACTGTTGAATCTGGAAATGGAGTAGAGAGTCTTTTAAATCATCCAGATTGCGATGAAAACGATATGACACATTTTGGTGTTTGCCCTACAGGTACTTATGTTAAAAGTATATCTGTATATAATGATAATTATTTAGATCGACAGTTAAGGGCATATTGTACTGGTATTAAAAGACAATAACTAGTGATATGTATTTTGAGAAGGTAATAAAAACGCTTGGCAAAATGCCAAGCGTTTTTATTTGAATTCATTGTTAGTAAAGTAAAATTGCAGTTACTTATTAAAAAACTCAAAAAATATTATGCTAGTATTTGTTTTAGCTTTTCTTTGAAAGTTTCCATGTGATGTACATTAAAATGATTGGCGCCATCTATCTCAAAATAATGGTCTGCTGATTTTAATAATGGAATTAATTTTTGAGAAAGTCTTATTGGTATAAGCTTATCTGCATTGCCATGAAAAATATAAGTATTGCAATGTACTTTTGGTATAGCGGAAAAATTTTCTAATTTAAATTTTAATTTTTTAAAAGGAAACAGTCCTAATTTACTATTAAACAAATCAGGCATACTGTAATAAG
>JADKZZ010000093.1 GCA_020848475.1 Chitinophagales bacterium
AAATTCTTCTGTTGACATAATATCTTATTGTATTACAATATTTTTTAGTTTTCTACTAATTCTGCTACTACTTCGTCTTTTTCGACTTTCAAATTATTAATGATAAATAATTGTCTGTCTGGTGTATTTTTTCCCATAAAATATTCGAGCAGTTGCTCAATACTTTGATTGCTTTTTAAAACAACAGGTTCTAATCGAATATTTTCGCCAATAAATTGTTCGAACTCATTTGGCGATATTTCGCCTAAACCTTTAAAGCGTGTAATTTCAGGCTTGCCACGTAATTTATCGATAGCTTGTAATTTTTCTTGTTCAGAATAGCAATAAATCGTTTCTTTTTTATCGCGCACGCGAAACAAAGGCGTATTCAACACATACAAATGTCCTTTTTTCACTAAATCAGGAAAAAATTGCAAGAAAAAAGTCATTAATAATAAGCGAATATGCATACCATCAACATCGGCATCAGTGGCAATAACAACATTATTATAGCGCAAATTATCGACATCTTCTTCGATATCTAATGCATGTTGCAATAGATTAAATTCTTCATTTTGGTAAACTATTTTTTTTGTTAAACCATAACAATTTAAAGGCTTTCCACGTAAGGAGAAAACTGCTTGTGTTTGTGGATTGCGTGCTTTGGTAATAGAGCCTGATGCAGAATCACCTTCGGTGATAAACAACATCGTATCTGCATGAAGTTCATTTTTTTCGTCAGTATAATGTACACGACAATCACGCAATTTTTTATTATGTAGATTTGCTGACTTCGCTCTTTCATTGGCCAGTTTTCGAATACCAGACAAATCTTTACGTTCGCGTTCAGACTGCTGTATTCTTTTCAACAATGCGTCGGCAATTGTTGGATTTTTATGTAGGTATGAATCTAATTTATCTTTGATAAAATCATTGACAAATGACTTTAAACTTGGCCCATTTTCCCACATATTTAAGGAGCCTAATTTCGTTTTGGTTTGCGATTCAAAAACTGGTTCTTGCACACGCACGGCAATGGCGCCAACGATAGCTTGTCGTATATCAGATGCTTCAAATTGTTTTTTATAAAACTCTCGTAAGGTTTTGACGATAGCTTCTTTAAATGCAGCCAAATGCGTTCCACCTTGTGTCGTATATTGACCATTGACAAATGAATAGTATTCTTCGCCATATTGGTTATTATGTGTTAATGCAATTTCGATATCATTATCTTTTAAATGAATAATTGGATAGCGCAATTCAGCTTCATTTGTTTTCTTGTTTAATAAATCTTTTAAACCTTCTTTAGAAACAAACTTTTGGCCATTGAAATTAATAGTTAATCCAGCATTTAGATAGGCATAATTCCATAATTGCTCTTCGATAAACTCTATGACAAAATGGAAATTTTTAAAAATAGTATTGTCCGCATGAAATTGAAATTTTGTACCATTTCTATCTGTTGTTTTTGCAATTTTATGGTCTTGCGTCAACACGCCTTTATCAAATTCTGCAACTTTAATATCGCCATCGCGAACAGACTCAACTTTAAAATAAGATGACAATGCATTCACAGCTTTTGTACCGACGCCATTCAAGCCTACTGATTTTTGAAAAGCACGTGAATCATATTTTCCGCCTGTATTGATTTTGGAGACACAATCAATAACAGCACCTAATGGAATACCGCGACCATAATCACGCACAGTCACAGTTTTATCTTTGATAGATACATCTATTTGTTTGCCATGTCCCATGACAAACTCGTCGATAGAGTTATCGATAATCTCTTTTAGCAACACATAAATTCCATCATCAGGTGCTGAGCCGTCACCTAATTTTCCGATATACATACCTGGACGCAAACGAATATGTTCTTTCCAGTCGAGCGAGCGAATGTTATCTTCGGTATATTGAACTTCTGACATTTAATTAAATTAATACATTTGAATAAAGCGATATTGTCAAAAAATAACTTGACTTTCAAGCAACAAAAGTATAGATATAGTAATGGAAATTTTATTAAATTTTTCCACAAGGTTGCATATTAAATAAGTAGCTGATGCTTATTTGATTGTATATAAATAAGCTATTGAAAGGTTGAAGTTGCAATTATATGTTTTGGGCAAACCACTTTTCAATTTCACCAAAGGCATCATACCAATGTCTTGCCGAGCGGCTACTTCAATCCAGCCTTTTCCTACTTTGATATTTGTGCCTGCGCCAATAATCATTCCAACATCGAATCGATTATCTGTTGGACTGAATAAGTATTTTGAAGTAATAGAATTTTTAGATTGTTTATCAACGGAAACTGATTCTTGCAGATAGCCACCTGTTTGATAGGCAAGATATGGACCTAAAAAGAAGACGGCTTTTACTTTTTGGCTACCAACTCGAGCGACTGCCAATATTGGAAATTGCACGTAATTAAGTACTTTTTTTGCGCTAAACTTTGCTGAATCATTTGAATTTTTCCAACCTTGACCTTTTTGGATAAATTCTAATTCTGTTTGTAAACCAATAAATTTATTAAAATCGATACGTAGTACGGCCGAAATATCAGAACCTAATATTGCTCTTTTAGAATAAGTATATGGAGATGGATATTTGCGGATAAATGCAACATCAAAGCCTGCTTTTGCACCGACAGACACACCTACTTCAGCGTATGCAGACACTAGCATGAAGATGTAGAATGATATTATAGAAAACAGCCTTCTCATTATTTTATATTTCACACAAATATACCTTAGTTTTTCTAACTATCATTCAAATTTGTTAAACTATACTTAAAATTTTTAGGAAACAAAGCGCATTATTATAATTGGTATTACATTTGTTTCTGTTATCAAAAAAAGACAAACATGAAAAAATTATTTCTAGCACTAACTATCACAGCAAGCACATTTGGTGCATTTGCGCAAACTACACCAGCAGTAGCACCTGCTGTAGATCCAAATGCTCCGACAATGGAATTTACAAAAGATGCTATCGACTATGGCACTATTAAACAAGATGCAGATGGCAACAGAACGTTTTCGTTTACAAACAATGGTACTACGCCGATCATCATCAGCGAAGCACACGGCTCATGCGGTTGTACTGTACCAACGTATCCTAAAGAGCCAATTATGCCTGGTCAAAAAGGAGAAATTAAAGTACATTACGACACACACAGAGTTGGACCTTTTTCTAAAAGTGTAACTGTAAACTCTAATGCAAAAAACTCGCCAGTAGTATTAAAAATTAGTGGTACAGTAGAAGCAGCAGCAGTAGTTCCTACAGCAACAGAGCCAAGCATTATTCCTGCGCCAGCACCAGCTACAACTACTCCAGCAGTAAAAGCAACAACAGCACCTGTTAAAAAAACAACAGCGCCAGTAAAGAAAACAACAGCTCCGGTAAAGAAAACAACTTCTACTACTAAGGCAAAAACAACAACAAAATAATTGTTTGTTATTTAGTAATAAAAAAATCCTGACATAGTCAGGATTTTTTTATTTTATCTAGTAAGTATTACATATTCACTGATAATTTCTCGTAAGAAATCTGCATCACTTTGATTGCTGTCTTGTACAAGGATATCCATTTGTTGTTTTAATTGCTCAACGGTGTCGTGTAAAAGTATTTGATAAATTTCAGTATTAAACTGCTGTGTTCTAATCAATAACGTTTTCAAGGCAAGCATTTCTTTATCTGTATAATGTACTACTTGTGGATATTTTGGAATATATTCATCTTTATCAGGCAAATTTAATAGGTCGGTAAGTGTAACAACTCTATCTGGTTTTAAACGCACAACTGTAACATTAGTGACCATGTCGCCCAGTCGTTGATTTTTTTCACTCATCAATATCAACAAAGAACCTACAGAAAAAAACGAAAAATAGATATCGAAATAATTGTACATGCATCGTACAAAATACTTATAGAAATCCATCGAATTACCATCTAAACTAATAATCTTTATGCCGACCACCTTCTTGCCAATCGATTGACCATTTAGGCGTTTTTCAATAAATAATTGAACAAGAATAAATAAAGAAAAATACAGTATAAAATATGCCAATAATTCAAAAAAATTAAAAGACAAACCCAATAAGGAGCTCAACCAGTTAGGCATAAAATTCAACACAAGAAATATGAAGGTATTAAAGATGAAAAAATCGATACTCCATGCTATTGCGCGCCACAAAAATCCAGCAGTTTCATATTGGATAATGACATGCTGTGTGGTAGGTATTTCAATTTTAGCCATAATCTAAATATAGGAAGAAGAATCATAATTTCAAAATTTGAAAAATCTTGAAAAACAAAATAGTAAACATCATTAGTAAAATGAAAGATGATTACAATTAAATTTTATTATTTTAGTAATTCATGAAAGAGAGCAAATTCATAGAACAAAACCAAAAAAAATGGGCTGAATTCGAAGAAATGCAAGATAACAAGCATAAAGACAATAATCATTATAGCAAGTTATTTATACAAATTACTGATGATTTATCATATGCTAGAACGTTTTATAGCAATCGTTCTGTGCGTTTATATTTAAATAAATTAGCACAAGATATTTTTCATAAATTATTTAGTAAAAACAAGAAACAAAAATCTTTTTTCAAAGATTTTTGGTTGGAAGAATTGCCGTCTGTTATGTATTATCACAGAACAGAATTACTCGTAAGTTTTACCACACTTATAATCGCAATCGGCATTGGATTGCTTACGTATATGCACGACAATGAATTTGCGGCAAAAATACTGGGTGACACTTATTTACAAATGACCGCAGAAAATATAGCAAAAAAAGATCCGATGGCGGTTTACAAAAGTATGTCTCCAGTGCAAATGTTTAATCACATTGTAATTAACAATCTACGTGTAGATATCATCACTTTTTTCTTTGGTATTATATTTTCTATAGGATCGATATTTGTGTTGATACACAATGGCCTCATGCTTTCTGCATTTCAATTTTATTTTATAAAGCAAGGATTATTTTGGGAATCATTTTTAGCAGTTTGGCTACATGGCACATTAGAAATTTCTGCCATGGTAATTTGTGGAGCAGCTGGCATCGTATTAGGCAAAGGACTTGTATTTCCAGGAACTTACAGTAGATCGCAAGCTTTTTTCTCATCGGCACAACGTGCAACTAAAATATTTATTGCTGTGCTTCCCATAACAATTGTTGCAGCAATAGTTGAAGCTTTTTTGACGCGATACACAGAAACACCAGATATCTTTCGGTTTATTTTTATTCTATTCTCTTTAGGTTTTATTCTCGCTTATTTTGTGTATCTACCTTGGCTTAAAAATAGAAATGGAACATTGCGTGCGCCAACAAATTCCATAATATTAGCCGAAAAACATGCGGCTTTCGATTTTTCAAGTATAAAAAACATTTCTACAATTACACTAGAAACATTTAGTATGCTCCGAAAATATAGCCATCAATTTGCAAGTGTAATTTTTTGGAGTTGTATTATTATGCTCTTTATCGGTTTTTATTACAATCAAGAATACATACTTGAGAATAGTGAACAAGATTGGAAATTCAATATGATTTTTACTTTTACAGACAACATTAGACTGAACGCTTTTTGTTATGTATATCCAATTTTATTTATTGTAATTGCTATCCTTTGCAATTACCTTTTTTATGTAGAAATGCAAATAAAAAATAAACGAGAAAAGAAAACAATTATTCAATGGTTATTAAAAAACAAAACATCATTTATCATCTGTATCATTTATCAATTAGCCTACTATTATATTTTATTCAATAGAGAAACAAATACAAGTACAATATTATTCGCACTGCCTTTTCAATTTATGGTGAGTTATGTTTTATTTTTTCCGCGACAACAAAAAGAGAATTTCGTATTTACTACATTTCGCATTACCGTTACTGGTTTATTAAAAATAATGGTTTTGAATTTTCTATTTATTGCGTTTATATGCCTTTTATATGCGCTATTAAACTCTTCCGTTTATTGGATAATCTATGAATTTGTAAATACAAACTTAACAGACAATGTATCAACACGAGATAAGGCCTATCTCCTATTAGAAATAATTACTGTACATAGCATTATTGCAATAGCAAGTATTATTTTCTGTATGTATCAAGGAATATTTTATTTTTCTCAAAAAGAAAAAATTAGTGCAGAGGTTTTGAAAGCAGAACTCGAAAATATAAAAATTACTAAACATAGAAATGTATTATTTAAATAAAATAATCATCCTACTTATTCTTATCAAATGTAACACTATTGTTGCACAGCAAAATAATAACATTGAGAATGAATCAAACATTGAGAAACAAGACAAATATTTACATCAGCGAATTGATAAAAAAGAATTTGATAAGCATAAATGGGAAACATTAAGAGAAAAAACAAAAATTGATGAAAGCTTTCAAAAAAGGAATCAAGAAGCTGCTCAAAATAATAAACCAGCACAAAACAAAGCTATTTCTGGCACATTAGAAAATATCATAAAATGGACTGTCTACATTATTATATTTGGTATTCTGATGTACTTGATATTTCGTGCTATTAATTTTTCAATATTTAACAAAAACAAAAAGCTCAAAACAAAATTTTCTATTGAAGAAATTGAGAACGACTTAAACAATGCGGAAATAGATCCACATCTTTATGCCGCAATAAAATCTAAAAATTACAAATTAGCAATTCGCTTATACTACCTAAAAATCATACAAAAGCTTCATGAAAAAGAGAAAATCATTTGGAGAAAACACAAAACAAACAAACATTACTTACAGGAAATGTATGGCAAGGAAGACTATGGAATTTTTAAAGAAATAACTCAGCAATATGAAAAATATTGGTTTGGCAACACAACAATTGATGAAACGAAATACAACGCGTTAAGTATGGAATTTGTAAACTATCATCAAAATATAAAATAATTGAGCAAAGATTCTAAAAAATATATTTTAGTATTTATGGCAGTCATTATTGTCATAATTGCTTATTTTTTATTACGTGATTATAATGAAAAGTGGAATTTAAATTTTGATAAAACACAAAAAAATGCATACGGCACATACATTACGTATGAGATTTTAAAACACAATAATGACAGCAACTTCATTGAAATAAACAATAGTGTTATCAGCACTTTTCGGACATTAGATAAAAATAAAAGATACAACTATGTTTTTATTAATTACGCCAATTTTTATGATAGCGCAACAATAGATACCATTTGTAAATTTGTCGAAAATGGGAATACTGCTTTCTTGGCAGTTGAGGACATATACTATTCTGGAATATTAAGCGACTCTATACTTGAACAGCAATATCATTTGCGTACTAATACAGATTTGTTTTCTGAATCAGATTCAATTGTAAAAGATAAAAATAGTGCAAGGTTCAATTTTATCAATCCATCATTACAAAATAAAGATGGATATTGTTATTATGTTCGCGATGAGTTTGACACTATACAATACGCTTTCAACCATTTTGAAGCAATTCCTGACAGCGAATGGACTGCAACAAACAACAAAGCAAAAGAATTATTATTATTTGGCAATAAAACGGTAAATCATATTACCAATAATTTTATTTCATTGAAGCATGGTAAAGGAAACTTCATTATATTACTATCTGCAATACCATTCACCAATTATTTTATGCGCAAACAAGAAGGCTTAGAATATGCAGAAAAAGTATTTGCACATTTACCAAACAATACAATAATTTGGGATAATGTATCGCAATATGAGAAAGAAGAAATAAATGATGACAGAATTAATGATAGTAGATATAACGAAAGTGCTTTATATTTTATTTTAAACAATCGCTCCTTGCGGTGGGCTTGGTACTTATGCTTGTTAGGTGTGCTTATTTATGTTATTTTTCAGGCAAAGCGAAGACAAAACATCATTCCGCTTATCGAAACAAAACAAAATACATCACTACAATATGTACAAACTATTGGCCAATTATATTATCAAGATAAAGCACATCAAGAAATTGCCAAAGAGATGAAGTTGCTATTTTTAAATTTTTTAAGAAATAAATACAATTGCAAAACCAATGAAATTGACAAGGTATTTATGCAGCAAATAGCCATAAAGTCAAACATTGACAAAGAAAAGATAGCATCTATATTCAATCATTTCAACAATATTGAAACAGTGAATACAACTCAACTACATCAACTCAACACAGCATTAGAATATTTTTATAAAAATTGTAAATAATTTTATGGAAGAAAATAAACCAACAAACGCAGTAGCATCAGAAGACATCAATTTTGTATTGTCTATAACTGAAAAAATAAAAAATGAAGTCGGTAAAATTATCATTGGACAGAACAGCACCATAGAACTCCTATTAGCTGCTTTATATGTCAATGGTCATATCCTATTAGAAGGTGTGCCTGGTATTGCTAAAACTTTAACTGCAAAAATGCTGGCAAAGACGATTGCTGTTGACTTTTCGCGCATTCAGTTTACACCAGATTTAATGCCGACAGATATTGTAGGCACCAGCGTTTTTAACATGAAAAATGCTGAGTTTACTTTTAAACAAGGTCCTGTTTTTTCTAACATCATTTTGATAGATGAAATCAATCGTTCGCCAGCAAAAACACAAGCTGCGCTTTTTGAATTAATGGAAGAACGTCAAGTAACTGTTGATGGAACCACCTATCCGATGGAATATCCGTTTTTAGTTTTAGCAACACAAAATCCAATTGAACAAGAAGGCACTTATCGTTTACCGGAAGCACAACTCGATAGATTCATTTTTAAAATAGAAATGAAATATCCAAATTTAAATGACGAAATCGCCATTTTACAACGATTTAATTACGATTTTTCACAAACATTAACGCAAGATGTAAGCGCCGTTGCGAGCGCAAACGACATCAAAAAATGCAGCAATATAATAGAAAAAATATTCATCAAAGATGAACTCATCAACTACATTGCCAATATCGTGTATGAAACACGAAATCATGGTGATTTATTTTTAGGAGCATCGCCGCGCGCCTCACTTTCATTATTGAAAGCAAGTAAAGCAATGGCTGCTATTGCTGGCAGAGATTTTGTTATTCCTGATGACATTCGCGCTGTAGCTGATGCAGTTTTAAATCACCGCGTAATACCTTCGGCAGAAAAAGAAATGGAAGGCATTACTGCAAAAGATATCATAGCTGATATTATAAATAAAATTGAAGTACCTCGCTAATTTTATTTTATAGAATCTTATGCAAATCTTAAAACAACTATACAAAACTATTTATTTACACACGTTTTTGACGAAACGATTTTTTATAACTTGGTTAGTCATTATTGCAGTATTTACTATTAGTTTCAATTATAGTTTTTTATTTACAATCGGAAAAATATTGTTGATTTTGCTCACAGTAATCAGCGTCTTAGATTATATATTTGTTCTTATTTATCGACGAAAAATTGAATGCATACGAATCCTGCCAAATATCTTGTCTCTAGGTGATGAGCAAAACATTACGTTACGTATAAAAAATAAAAATCTATCTCCAATAAAAATTGAAGTAATAGACGAATTGCCTATCGAATTTCAAAAACGAGATTTTTCTTTCAAACTAAATATGAGTGGCAATGAAACAAAAAATATACTTTACAACATCAGACCGCTGACGCGTGGTGCTTATACGTTTGGGAATTGCAATATTTTTGTGTCCACATTATTAGGTTTAATTCAACACAAACAGATTTTTGCTTTGCAAGCAAGTGTACCTGTTTATCCATCAATAATACAACTCAAAAAGCACGAACTACAACTTTTCAATAAATTGCATTCATTTCAAGGAATAAAGAAATCAAGGAAAATTGGACACAGCTATGAATTCGAACAAATAAAAAATTATGCAAGTGGTGATGATTATCGCACGATAAACTGGAAAGCAACCAGCAAAAAAAATCAGCTGATGGTAAACCAGTTTGGCGATGAAAAATCACAACAAGTATATAGCATTATCGATAAAAGTAGAGCCATGATAATGCCTTTTAATGGTTTAAGTTTATTAGACTATGCCATCAACAGCACTTTAGTTATTTCCAATACCGTTTTGCACAAAGATGACAAAGCAGGCCTACTCACCTTTAATGAAAAAATGGGAAATTTTGTGAAAGCCGATAGAAAAATAGGCCAACTAAAAAGCATTATAGAAGTATTATACAAAGAAGAAGAAAGCAGCTATGAAGCCAATTATGAATTGCTATACGACGCTGTGACTAAACTCATAAAACAACGAAGCTTGCTTATTTTTTACACCAACTTCGAAAGTTATTACACATTGGAAAGATACTTGCCTGTTTTTCGTAAAATAAACAAAACGCACTTATTGCTCCTTGTCGTATTTAAAAATACGGAAATCGAAAAATATAGCTACGAAACAGCAACAGACACGCTGTCTATTTATCAAAAAACAATTGGCAAGAAAATGTTGGCAGAAAAAGAAATGATGCTGAAAGAATTAGCAAAATATGGCATTCAAGCACTGCTCACTGCGCCTCAAGATTTATCTACACAAACCATCAATAAATACTTAGAATTTAAGGCTAAAGGCTGGATTTAATAAGCTAATAATTTTAATTGCATTACATAAACTATTTTAACGAATAAAATATTGAATTTTAATGGTATAATTCAGATATTTGAACAATTGAAACGTCTAAATTTATTCTACTCTACTTGATCATTAGCAAGCATTCATGAACACCACAAGAAATTGGATATTACTCACATTATTTACACTGCTGTCATTTTTTACAGTCAGATGGTTAGCCAATTATCAAGAGAAAAAAAACACCATTACCGAACCAACTGTTGATGTCGATATTGATGCCATCAAAGAACGTGGCACTTTACGTGTGATTATGGAATATAATTCTATCAGCTATTTTATATATAAAGGTCAACGTTTAGGTTTTGAATTTGAATTGATGCAGCATTTTGCAAAAGCAATCGGCGTAAAACTAGAAGTTATAATCGCTAAAACAACAGACGAGCAATTTAATTTATTAAATGAAGGAAAAGGCGATATTATTGCCAATGGCATTATACAAAACAGCAAGATAAAACAACAAGTAGCACTTACACAAGCCTACAGAGATGTAGAGCAAGTATTGGTGCAACGACGTTCTGGCATTAGTGTTAATCCAATTGACAGCATTCAAAAAAATGATACGCTTTTACAAAATGTAAATGAACTTTCTAATAAAATTGTATATGTTGCAGACAACTCTTCGTATTATACTAGTTTGAAAGAATTATCGGATTCCAGTGGTATCAACATGGACGTTCGTATTTTACCAGATGAGCGTGGCGTTGATGATATTATTGAAGCCATTGCAAATGGAGAAATCGATTACACCATTGCCAATAAAGACATAGCATTGCTCAACAAATCATATTTCGAAAATCTTAATGTCGATGTAGCTGTTGGCAAAAAGCAAGCCTTACATTGGGCAGTGCGCAAGAACGCTCCTGACTTGCTGAGCAGCATCAACTATTGGCTTACTAAATTTGAAAAAGGAAAAACATTCAGCGCACTTTATTATAAATATTTTAATGAAGAAAAAAATGTGGCTTATGGTTATAATGAAAATGCAGAATTACAAAAAGGTATGATTTCACATTACGATCAGCTAATACAACGCTATGCCAAAAAAATAAATTGGGATTGGCGTTTGGTGGCCGCTATCATTTATCAAGAATCTAAATTTAATCCGAATGCACGCTCATGGTGCGGTGCACAAGGCTTGATGCAGTTGATGCCAGGCACGGCACGACAAGTTGGTGTGTATAGCAGCGAAGTGTACAATCCAGAAAGTAATGTGCGTGGCGGTACTGAATATTTACGTCAATTAGAAAAAACATGGTCGCATATTACAGACTATACACAACGTATCAAATTTATTTTAGCATCGTATAATGCAGGGCCGGGTCACGTATTAGATGCTGCGCGACTTGCAGAAAAAAATGGATATCCAAAAGATAAATGGGATGGCTCTGTAGAATATTTTATTTTGTATAAATCGAATCCAAGATTTTACAATGATCCTGTGGTAAAATATGGTTATTGTCGTGGACAAGAGCCGTTTAACTACGTAAGAAATATTATCAAAAAATTCTTCGATTACGAAACAAAAATAAATACAGCCACAGCGTCTGCAACGCCAATGGATATGCGCCTTGAGCAAGTAGAATCAATTCCATTTGATGGCATTGAAGGTGCATATAATCCAACACAAGGCTTGATAGCGCGTTCTGCTCGTCGCGAATTATTTTTATCACGAAAATTATTCGGTGAAGAAACACAATTGATACCAAAAAATTCAAACAGAAATCCTTTCGACAAACCTAAAAAGGAGCTATTCATTCGAGAAAATCCAAAAGAATTTGCCGATTCATCAAGGCAATTATTCAAGAAGAAAAAACAATTATTTCAAGTGCAATCGCCAAGCAATTCTTCCAACTTGCAGCTCAACGAAAATGAAGAAAAAATAAATCAACTGACGCCAAGAAGATAAACAAACGATTATAAGCGAACTATGAGTTGAGCACCGCTGTCCGTCAGCGTCGGTCTTTGCATCTTAGCTTGTAATGAAGCATAAAAATCAGTCGATTGCTGTTGTAGTAAAAGCTGTAATGCCTGACTGCAATTTTCTTTCGTACAATCATCTTGAATCAATTCTTTCACCAACAAATTGTCAACAATTAAATTAGGCAAAGAAATAAAACGAACCTTAGCCAAACGTTTACCTATTTGATAATTTATCCAAGAGGTTTTATAAACTACCACTTGAGGCACTGAAAACAAAGCCGTTTCTAATGTTGCTGTGCCACTACACACAATCGCTGCCTTTGCATGTTGCAATACATCATACGTTGCATCATATACAATGTTTACATTTTGAGGCAATGGAATTTGATATAACTCATTTACTGCGGACATGCCTGCAATGACAAATTTTTCATTTGGAAAATCGTTGGCTGTGGCAAGCATCATTGGCAGTAATGCTTTAATTTCTTGTCGGCGACTGCCAGGCAATAATGCAATATGATTTTTTGCAGTAGAGCTTGATTCGTTCACTATTTTAGCAATGCTATCTTGCAATGGATGGCCAACAAAATAAGCTTTCGTGTATTGATGTTTTTTATAAAATGGAATTTCAAATGGAAATACACATAACATCACATCAACATATTTTTTAATTATTTCAACGCGACTTTCATTCCAAGCCCAAATTTTTGGAGAAATATAATAGGCCACTTTTATATGATGTTGCTTACACCATTTTGCAATGCGCAAATTAAAACCTGCGTAATCAACTAAGATAACGCGATCAGGTTTTGTTTGCAGAATGGAATTTTTTACTTCTTTAAAATTGCGCCAGATAGTAAATATATTTTTGACAACTTCAAAAAAACCCATAAATGCCACACGCTCTAAGCCAAATATCAGTTTCACGTTTGCAGCTTGCAAAGCAGGTCCGCCAACGCCTGTAAATACAGCATCTTTATCAATAGCTTGTATATGTTTCACTAGTTGACTGCTATGCATATCACCAGAAACTTCAGCGGCTATGATAAAATATTTCAAGCTTATTAAGGAAAATATTACAATAAATATTTAACAGAAAACATGGCAATGATATATAGCAATGATGCCACAAAAATGCCCATGCATAAAGAAAATTTCTTTAATAAATTGAACAAGAAAAAGAAAGGCAGATTGATAAACACACAAACCTTTATAAACGAAGGTAAAACTGATAAGTCTTTTACACTTGCAACATATTGATCCCACGGCAAGTAGCTAAATTTAATTTCTCTGTAAATAACAAACATAATCATCGGCAATACCATGCCTAAAATAAAGCCATATAATGTTGTGTCTAGTTTGTCAAGCCATGATATTGGAGATGTCGAATTTGATTGCATATTATTTTTTATGAGTATAAAATTAAATCTTTAAAAGAAAAAAAATAGAAAAAACTTTATTTACTTAATTTAAGATTATATAACTGACCAATGCCAGCAGCAATGCCACCAATACCACTGATAAGATGTGTTTGAAAATCACCAACATGAAATGCTAATTTCAATAAAGTAGCAGCACACAACAAAACGAGTCCACTGAAAAATATAAAAGCAGGAATTTTGTTGTGATGATGATGTTTATAGCCATGAAGAATGGACGAGGTGCCGAACAAAAATACGCTCGCAATAATTACATATTCTACCCAGTGGTATTGTTCAAAATAAGCTCCTGCAACCGGCAAAACCACAACTAAAATGGGTGTAATGATACAATGAATTGTACACAAAACAGATAGAAAAATTGTAAACTGTTCTGAATAATGTTTATGTTTATGACTATCTTTGACTACGCTCATTTTTGTTATTGTGTTGCAAATATACAACTTTATGCAACTAAATTGCAAGAAAAAACATGCTTTATTTATGGCTAAAATAGAAGAGATACTAAAAAACCACGATTTACGTATTACGCAAATACGCGTTGATATATTGAATTATTTTTTAAAAGACAAGTCAAATGCACTTACACATGCTAATTTAGAACAACAATTTGGCAAAAAACATGACCGTGTAACAATATATCGTACTTTAAATTCCTTTTTAGAAAATGGATTAGTACATAAGATTGCTGACGACTCAGGTGTGGCAAAATTTGCTGTTTGTCAACATGGAAGTAGCAAACATAAACACGACGAACAGCATATTCATTTTAAATGTAAAAAATGTAAGCGCATTGAGTGTTTACATCATACCAGTATTCCTTCATTAATATTACCAACAAATTATAAAATAGAAACTGTAAATCTATTAATCGAAGGAATTTGCGGAATTTGCAATACTAAAGCAACGTAAGTAATAAATATTCGTCATACTATATTGATGGAAACACAAAAACAAAGGATAGAATTAAAAAAATACGAAGACTCTGTTCATAAAAGATTCAGAAATTATAAATGGGTGCTTTGTGGTATCTTTGCAGGTGTTTCTTTATTATTTCTAGTGCTTACCTTGTCTTATTATATCAGTCACGACAAACAACATCAAGTAAGCATACGATTTACACCATTAACTTACATCAACACGTTTACACTCTTATTTAGCAGTATTTTAATTGAATTGGCTCATAAGCAATTTTTCAAAAACAATTATAGGCAATACAAACGATTTATTAGTGGTTCTATTGCATTAGGTATTCTATTTATAGCGAGTCAAATTATTTCTTGTGTAATGATGTATGTTGATGGACAAACTTTTTCCTATAATTCTGCATCTTATTACTACATCATAGCTGGTATCCATAATTTTTTTATTTCATTAGGTTTGATTACTTGGTGCATTCACTTAGTAAAGCATTGGAATATATTATCTAACTACGCCACTTCTTTTGTTTATTTTACAGATTCGATAGCAAAATCGAAGTTAAATTTATTCACTTTTTATTGGCATTTTTTAGGTATAATTTGGCTATATTTATTGCTATTCTTTTTAGCCATAAAATAAAAATGCACAATAATGTTTGGACTATTTAAACAAAAAAAAACTATTCAAGTTACTGATTTAATTTGGAAAACAGAACGCATCAAGTACGATGCTCTCATCAAGCAATTGCAAGATAACAACAAACATATACTGATATATTTTTTCGAAGACACCAAGAAAAATATCATCGATGAATTGCAACGTGCAATTATTAATTTTTCAGAAAATACAAGTTCAAATGCTACTATTTTAGTGGTAAAACCCACACAAATATTTCAAATTAGTAATGCTGAAAACACGAATATTATATTTGTAGAGCACTATCCATTACTAAGCACAGAACAGAAATTAAAACAACATATTCTTGAAGTATTAAACATCCAAAACGTTACATTTTATACATCGTTTGAAGATGAACTTTTACAATTATTTGGCGCTGAGAAAATTTTAGCAATAATGGAAAAAATGGGCTTTAATGAAAACGAGCCTATGTCACACAATTTAATTAGTAGTTCTATTGAAAAAGCACAGCAGAAAATAGAAGAAAAAGTAAGCATCGACACAAACACAAGACAGCGAAAAGATTGGTTTGTGATGTATGCTAGTAATATTAGTTAATATTTCCTAAAACACTTGTGCTATAAAATTAGGAATCGCTTCTTTCCATAATAAAACAACGAAGATGACGCCCCAAATCGCGCCAAAAAAATGAGCATCATGTCCAATGTTGTCCATACCTTTTTTACTCATATAATAGGAATAAATCAAATATAATGGGCCAACAATATATGAAGGAATAAAAAATGGAATTGGCATTATCATCAATTTTTGTGATGGATAAATGATGATACAGGCAAACATGACTGCTGCCACTGCACCAGATGCACCTAAGGCATTGTAGCGTGGATTATTTTTGTGTTTATAGTACGAGAATGTTGAACTCATAATCAATCCAGAAAAATATAATGCGATATACAATAAATTGCCATAGCCTGGAAACAATATTTCAAATGCTTGTTCCACGATTGTGCCAAACAAAAACAAGGCATACATATTAAAAAATAAATGAAAGAAATCGCCGTGAATAAATCCTGCTGTAATAAATCTCTGGTATTGATTGCGCTGATGTATCACATAAGGATTAAACATAAAATCACTCAATAACTTTTGATTATTAAAAGCCAATACACTAACAACTACTGTTATTCCTATTAAGATATACGTTATCATAGTACTGAATAATTATTTAGATGGCTTTTTTTTATTGGCTGCTGGCAATACTTTTTTTAGTAATGCTCCAGTAAAATGAGTAGCGCCACTTCTATTTAAAATTCTGCTATTAAAGAAAACTTGTGTTTTATTTATAAAACCAGGAATGACGTATGCCGTCTTGCCTAAATTGTCGATTGCTGTTTTTACCACTGGAGCTGCTTCCATCAAAAGCGGTCCATCTTTCATTCCTTTTGTCATTTCTGATTTTGTCATACCTGGACATAACGCAATTACATCGACGTTTTTTTCTTTAAACTCGTAGTTCATACTTTCTGCCAAGGATAAAATATAAGCTTTAGTTGCTGCATAATGTGATAAAAATGGATGCGCATTAAATGCACTAATACTAGAAGTAAATATAATGCCGCCTCTTCCTCTTTCAATAAATTTTTTACCAAATTCATATGCCAATATATATGGCGCTCTTGTATTAAGTTCTAGCATTTGCAGATTTCTATCTAAGCTACCACGGTAAAATTGTCCTTCACAATTCATGCCTGCATTATTAACCAATAAACCAACATCAATATCAGCGATAGCATTCATGAGTGTATGTTGAAAATTATCAAGCGTTAAATCTGCTTCAACAACTTGACATTGGATTTTGTATTTTTCAACCAATTGCAGTGCCAATTCATCTAAAAGATGTTTTCTTCTTGCTACCAAAATCAAGTTTAAACCTTTAGCAGCCAATTGGTGCGCAAACTCCACTCCTAATCCGCTCGAAGCACCAGTAATTAAAGCCCAAGTGCCATACTTTTCAATAAAATCATTTTTCATATTTATTTATTTTCTACGTAATTTTTTAAGTCTTTATGTAATATTTCATTCCAACCTGCAACAAAATTCTCGATGGCAAAATCTGGTCCACCATCTGCAAATGATTCTATTCCTTTATGTGTAATCGACACTTCTGTGATGCCATTTTCTTCTTTCAATTGCCAAGTAAGCAAAGAACTTCCTTCACTTAATTCTGGATAAGTCCAAGTATGACTAAATAATTTATTTGGAACAATATCAACGATTGTACAAACATGTTTAAATTTATTATTATCACCTGGTTCAAAAAATGAGA
This sequence comes from Chitinophagales bacterium, assembly GCA_020848475.1. Lineage (GTDB taxonomy): Bacteria > Bacteroidota > Bacteroidia > Chitinophagales > JADIYW01 > JADJSS01. The sequence goes on from JADKZZ010000093.1 coordinate 17,884, forward strand.
ATGTAGCTTCTCTTTCTAAGACAAAATCTTGAATGTCAAAATACCATTTTTTTTGATGCTCAACATTCGTGAGTGCATTCCAAATAACAGAAGCATTCGTAGAACACTGAACAGAAACTGTAATGATTTCACTCATTAAATTGTATTTTAATGATTAAAGATACTACTAAATACATTTGAAACACTAAATTTTTAAACAAAAAGCAACACTAAAAATTTTATTATACTATTGATAATACAATCATGATATAAATAAAATAAAATTAAAAAATCTACATTATACTAGAGGCATACATTATCATTATATTTTTAGATAAAATTTTAAAAATTATACATCGAATATTTTAAAATAGTTGTAGATTTCTAAAAATAAAACCAAGAAGATTATGAAAAATATATTTTTGATTATAGTTAGTAGCATCTGTTTATTTTCAGCTTGCAATAAGTACACGCCAGAAAATGCCGTCCGATGTGTGATGACCAATTTTGAAGATGAAATAGAAAATAATCAAAATCTCATTTTTACTTTCAATAAAGAATTGGTGAAAAATGATTCCATTTTAGAAAAATGGTTAGATGATGACTTAATAAAAATATCTCCAAATGTTCCTGGCAGATGCAAATGGACTTCTACAAGAGAGTTAATTTTTTCACCATATGGTGAGTTTCCAGCCGCCACAGATTTTAAAATTACTTTATCTGATAAAATTACAAAAAATGCTACAAAAGCATTAAAGCTATATGGCGAAAATACATTTGAAGTACATACTTCTTATTTAACATTAATTGGTTCACATACATTTTGGAAAGCCAACAATAACGATGAAACCAAAATAGAATTGCAAACGGATATAAAATTCAATATACCTGTTAATCCTAAAAAAGCAGCAGCATTAATAGAAGCAAGTGTAAATGGTGAGGCTGCTAATTTTTCAGTAATTACAAAGCGACCATCAAAAATTTTATCTATTGTTTTTCAACAACCAAAGCAGGTAAACGAAAAAGCGAAAGTAAAAATTGTACTAAAGAAAATTGGCAAAAATATGCGCGAAGAGCAATTCACAGAAAAATCATCTGTCGTTGCCATTCAAAAATTGGAATTGGAAGATGCAGAAACCATTCATAATGGTGTCGCAGGCACCGTATTTATTGGCACATCGCAGCCTGTCGACAATAAGCATTTAAAAAACACCATACAGATTGAACCAGCTGTACAGTTTACAGCAAGTAGTGATAATAGAGGCATTACCATTTCGAGCGACGAATTTTCTCCAGATCAAAATTATGAAATTCAATTCAGCAAAGAAGTTGTAGGTATTTTTGGAGGAAAATTAAAGAATAATATCACGACAGATGTTTCATTTGGCGACATTGCTCCTATTATAAAATTTGAAAACACAAAAGCAGAATACCTCGGTGCTAAAGGCAGTCGCAATGTTTCTATTGTAATAACAAAATCTGAAAAAGTAAAAGTTACAGTATATAAGGTTTTCCAAAATAATATCTATGCCTTAAAAAACAGAGGCGTCGATTGGGGCTATCACGATGAATATAATGAAGCAACTGGCAGCTATGATTTTCAAGATTATCAATACTACAACACAGATAATACGGGAGAAAAAATATTTGAAAAGAAATACAAAACCAGCGACCTTAAAGATTATGGTCATGCTAAATTATTAAACATAGATTTTAGTGACAACTTTAAAGAATTTAAAGGAATCTATGTTGTAAAAGTAGAAGATGATGAGAAAATTTGGTTGCAAGACTCTAAAATAATTGCACTTTCTGATATTGGATTAATCGTAAAACAAGACAGAAAAAATGTACATGTTTTTGCAAATTCTATATTAAATACAACACCATTAAAAAACATAGAAATTGCTGTAATTAGTACTTCTAATCAAGAATTAGGCAAAACAAAAACCGATAAAAATGGCTATGCTACTTTTGAAATTCCAGATGCTTACAAAGACTTTCAAGTAGGCATGATAAGCGCATCGTCTGACGATAGTGATTTCAATTATGTTTTATATCAATCGACACTCGTGGACAACACGCGATTTGATGTTGGAGGCAAGAGAATATACTCTTCAAATTATGATACTTACATTTATGGCGAACGAGATATTTACAGGCCTGGAGAAACAATACATTTGAACTGCATCGTACGCACGTATGATTGGAATGCAGTAAGCGATATGCCTGTAAAAGCTCGCATTTTATTACCTTCAGGTAAAGAATTATTCACCTATAAAAATGTTCTTAATACACAAGGAGCAGTCGAAACATCGATTCCGCTTGCTGCATCAACACCAACAGGAACTTACACTTTTCAACTTTTAAGTGGCAATGACGAATTGCTGGCGACAAAAAATATATTAGTTGAAGAGTTTATGCCTGACAGAATTAAAGTAGAATTAAAAACTGACAAAGAAGACTATAAACCATTAGACAAAGTAGGTATTTCTTTCGCTGCAACAAATTATTTTGGACCACCTGCAGCAAACAGAAACTATGAAGTTAATTTTAGTTTAGATAAAAATATTTTCAGCAGTAAAGATTTTAAAGATTACAA
>JADKZZ010000094.1 GCA_020848475.1 Chitinophagales bacterium
CAGATTTGCTAAAATAGGAAGCTGTATGAAATCCTCTACCTATAAATGCACTACCAAAACCCATTCCATAACCTGCACTAAAACCACTTGTATACGCACCCATGGCTGCTAATGTTCCATAGGCATTACCTACCATATTAAACATACTTGTAAATCCCATTGTTGGATCCCAACCAGTACCACTGCCACCACCCATGCCGCCTCCTTCAAATCCACTGGGTCCTGCTATTGGCTTATTAGGGTCTTCAATTATCATTCCACTCGGATCGGTGTATTTCAATGGATTGTTTAATACATAACTATATCGGTTATAACTTTGGCTATTAGTGGCATCTTGTACATATTTATCTGGTGACAGCATTCTGCCTAAAACAGCATCGTACATTCTGCCATTCATGTTGATTAAATCTACCTGTGGTGTATGCTCATGACCAGTATAGCCACGTGTGAGCCAGCCTGCGCCGCCACTCGTTCCTAAAACAGTATTGTAAGTAGTGGGTACAGTATAGCTTGCCCAATTACCCGGGTTGCGCATTCTTCCCCAGGCATCAAAGCTTTGCTCGGCAACAGTAGTACCTGTGTTATCGGTAAGCTTTAGGATACTGCCTAAATGGTCGGTAAATACATAATTATAGGTCAAAGAACTCACTGCATTGACTTTAGTGGCTATCGCACATAAACCATTGATACCACTAATATAGTAAATATGTTTGGTATTGCTAAGCGTTCCACCAGTATAGGTTTCCAGTTTCTCATAAGCACCTTGGTAATATCTTTTGGTTTGCGTTACGCCGTCTTTTTTGTATTCACTTATCGTACGCTCTTCATCGGTACCATAGGTATAGGTAATTAAATGGGTAGAAGTACCTCCTGTTGCTGGCGTTCCATTTACATCATCTGTCTGCTGTAAGGTGGCAGCTTTATTAAATGGTGTGTAGTTAATAGTCTGGCTTTCTTTGTAATTTTCGATAGTACCTGCACAGGTATATGTTATGTTTGTTACCGCATGCAGTTTTGTTGCATCGTATCCATAGGTGCCAGCATCTGGTTTGGTGGTAATATTGCCATTTTTGGCGTCATCATATTGCATGGTTTGTGTACCGCTGCCGCCATAGGTGGTAATGGTCTTTAAACGATCAAAGGCATTATCATAGGTAAAGGTTTCATTCTGCCAGTTGGGAGATGTACCTTTGGTTTTATCTGTACGTGTCAGCAAATTACCTGTACCAAGGTTATAGGACATGTTTAAATCCTGTACATTAAACACGGCTGGTGTAGTTGCTTTAGCAACATAATAACGCACAGGGTTACCTGCGGCATTATAATCTATATTGCCCAGTATAGCGCCATTGTTCAGCTGATAGGTACGTGGTGCATTGTATTTCGTGGCTCCTGTTTGTTTAAAAATCTCCAATGTTCCATTCTTCACAGATTCTAAAAAACCTTTAGTGGTATAATAATAATTAAAGGTAACACCTAGCGGATAGCTAATAGACTGGATACTATTATCTGAATTATACACCATAGAAGTGGTAAACGTATTGGTGGCATCTACTACTTCGCTCATACTGTTTGTACGATGGAATAAATCGTAAGCATAGGTTTGTACTGTATTGTTATTTACTTTTACATATTTTAGTTTCTCTTTTCCATTTACGGCGGTTTCATATTCATAGGTAGTTATTTCATCAGATGCTGTAGCAGGAAAGGTATTCGGTATAGCACTATATGCTTTGCGTGTTTTCTTGGCAATCCTGCCTACAATATCATACTCCATCGCATACTGAAACGTTTTCTGGTCTTTTTGGTGAATGAGTTCACCAAAGCCGTTATAGGTATATTCCATCGTTCCACAGTTAGGTTCTATCAACTTGGTTTGCGCACCTGTAACAGCATCGTACTCCATCGTAGTAACGCTGCTGCCTGCTGTAATTTTGGTGGTATTGCCTTGCGCATTGTACTCATACACAATAGCGCTAGCAGCGCCCGTGGCATCGGTACTTTTTATTAATCTGCCGGTGGCATCGGTGGTTTGTTCTTTATACTCACCGCTTGGTGCGGTTACTTTTACTTTATTCTCGCCATTGGTGGCTGTGTTATAGGTATATTGTGTAGTACCTGTAACACTGTTTACCATATTGTTTAATCTAAAATGGTTTGCTGATGTGGGAAAATAGTTATTGGTTACACTCATGCTAACACCCGCATTAGAGGCATCTGGTGCCGTGGTTACGGCTACTCTGCCAAACGCATCATAGGTCGTAGTAGCATCGGTAGTGCCTGAAAAATTATCAGCAGTGGTTTTAATCGCTCTTCCCAACCTATCATAATATGCAATAGATGTTTGAGTAGTTTGTGGTGTATTAGCAGTTGCTGTGCTGGTACTGGTTACTTTATAAATGCCATTGGCAACAGCATTATCAAACGCATACACAGTAGTAGAATTAATAGTATTGGGTTGTTGTGCAACAGCAGTAACTCTGCCAAATGCGTCTATGGTATTCGTTGTTACAAAATTGGTATAGATGCCATCTTTAACGGAAGTAGGTATATTAAATCGTTTGTCGTAGCTAAGTACTTCTTGTGTCATCAACTCACCAGCCGTACCCATCGTAAACGTCTTTTTCAGTGTCCGTTTATTATCAAAATATTCATAGCGTGTATATCTTGCTCCCTGATAACCACCATAGCCTCCTGTTATAGAAGGTGTAATAGTTTGTTTGGTTAATAGTCCAGTAGTATTAGCGCCTCCATCATATTCATAAGTAGTGGTAATGGCTTTAAGTGTGCCGCTAAAACTCACCACCGATGAAAGTAGTCCGTTAGTATAGTTATTGTCAGTAACTGTGCTATACGTATTGCCATTATAAACATTGGTAGCAGTTACAACATCTGGCAGAGAGGGTATCGCAGAGGGCGATACTGCTATAAATGCATTGATCGATGTGGTCGTAGTTTGTTTAAGGGTTGCCGATGCTAACGCTTTTGTTTTTTGTTCTATCATGGTAACATTACCATCTGTATTTTGAGTAATATTATTTTCTTGCTCGATATCTGTTAAATAATCTTTAGAAATATTTTTTGTATTTTTTAATAAATAGCGTTTATTCGTCAAATCATCTATCACATAGGTAGGTATTTGCTCTGATAGCAATGTACCTGGTGTTGTACTATAATAGGATTTACTATTTATTGTACCGAATAAATAAAAACTGGTATTGTTATTTATAATATCATTGGATTGTTCACTTACTACTGTACTTAGGTTATCTTTTGCTTTAAATGTTTTAAAGCCCAAGAAACCTTTTAAAGCATGCGTCGTAGCATCGGCATAGCTATACTCTGTAAAGGTGGTATTGCTCATCACACCTGTGCCATCAGGTGTGGTCATCTTATAAACACCATACGTTTTAGGTACTATGGTATTTAAAGGGTACGTATTAGTTGTTGGATTGGTATACGTATAAATACCAGATGGTTCTGTATGTAGTTTGTATTCAAACTGTGTCAGCCGCTCAAAACCATCTTTTACTTTCGTGAGTAAAAATTCCTGATCTTTAGGTTTCAGGTAAACAATATACAATTCACCTGTACTTCCGGCAATGGTATCAATAATATCATCTCTGCCGTCGCCATTAAAATCACCTACTGATGATGGTCGGTAGGTTGTGGGAAAACTAAAGGTGCTGAGTTCTCTTTTAAATGATATACCATTGCTATAATACACCGCCATATTGTGGGTAGTACCTGCTAAATAATAATGTAAGATGTCACTCTTTCCGTCACCATTATAATCGCCTGTTAAAAAAAGTTCGGTGCCTAATCTTATTTTTTGAGTATCTATTGGCTCGGCTAAAGTAATAGTATTATTAAGAATATAAATTGTTTGATTTCTGCCTGTTGAGTACCTTATTGTATTTCCAGATTCAGCTGTATAATAATCTACTTTTGAATCTCCATTAAAATCTCCTGAATACTTAGTTACTCTAAATGGGATATTATTGTTGTCACGTAGTAAGATTGGATAATATTCTGAAGCTCCATCATAATTTAATGTGTATACTGAACCTTCCGTATCTTGGAAGAGGTTAGTATAACATAAGCCATTTAAACTAATCTCATCCTTGCCATCACCATTAAAATCATTTACTTTAACGAGTGTACTTGAAAGTAATAAGCATCCTAATTTATCTTCAAAATAAGTGGAGGTGTTACTGATAAGCTTATTGTAAGTACTTAAACTAGGGAAATGTAAATATACATTATCATCTGCACCACTTGTGGTAATCCAGTCTGTTCTGTTATCGCCATCAAAATCGCCTACCAAAAAGTAGTTGGCTGTATTTATGTCTCCAAAAACAGAAGACATACTCGTACTGTAATCTTGTAAAGTAAATGTGGTTGCTGTTGAATTTCCTGATAATACATACGCTCCAAATAATCTAGGTGCACCTGCTAGTACTAATTTACCACGTTTAACAATGGTAATATCTTTTTTACCATTACCATCCACATCTGTTACATACAATTCTACATATAAACTACATACAGTGCCACTACCGCTGCCGTCCCAATAAGCTGTAGCAGGAAACGTACCACTGGCAGACGGAGTTGCAGAAAAACTATTTCCATTGCTATTTCTAAGAAACACTTTATAATCACTATATTTTTTAGGATAACTTCCTGTTTGAGTATAATAAGCAACAAATACATCATCTAAGCCATCTCCATTAAAATCACCAAATAAAGATTCGGTAAGATTTCCACTCACTATGGATGCTGTAAATGATTCTGTACTATTGTTAGTAGCAGTTGTACCATATTTAAAGATAGTAGAATTTAATTCCTTTGCACCTCCACCTGATTCATATCCTGTTTCTTTTACTTCATTTAAATAACTATACAGTCCATCATCGCCATACAAAAAATCATATTTCTTTACAGCAACTCCTTCTGCATTAACAGCGATACTCGTCAGTTTATTCTTTTTATAGATAGGTTCAACTGTATTTGAACTTTGCTGTATAGAAAAAGAAACATTATTATCTATTCTTGTCGCATACGTAAAAACAATTTCGTTAGGTATTATTGACGCTGCTGCCGCATTTTTAGTGTATATTATTTTCTTCAATACCTTTTCATCGTTCTCGGTATTATATTCATATTCTATGTAATTACCTAGGTTATCCGTAGATTTCTTGATATACCATTTTACAGTAACACCTGCTGTGTTGTTTAACTTAGCATCTGTTGTAGTTCCATACTCAATCGTAATTCCAGATTTGGTGATAACAGTAAAACTGGTAGGTGATGTGGCAGAATTAGTGGTTATCTTGCTAAACGACTCTGATTCTGTACGAAATTCGTTCGTACCAACTGGTATTAAACGTACACCATCTAATAAAAAAGGGCTTGCACCGCCGATATAATTAGGTGCTACTTCATTATCATTGTATAAATTTTTAGTGACATAGGTAATGACAGAATAGGCACTTAAATTCCAGCCATATCCTAACATGCCATTTCCTGCTGCTGAACTATAGCTTACCGATACACTGGGCTGCATACCATGTATACCTTCAGGTATATAAACAGGTATCGTATAAGTGGCATTACCACCAAGCGACACGCTCGCACTGCCCGCAACTACGCCTACTTCTAATGCGGTATTGATTGTTTTACCGGCAATATCTGCTTCTGTTTTTAATGCCTGTGCTGGTAGTGATAAAATACTAAAAAGGGAAATGATGCAAAAAAGATATTTTTTCATTGTTTGCTTTGCTTTTAATTTTGTTGTTTTAACGATGAGGTTTTTAATTCATACAAGTCAGACTATAGTTTCACTATTTTTTGAACAAATGGCTTATCTGCTCCATAGTCTAAAACCAGCGTATACGTACCTGCTGCAAGTCCGCAGGTTTTAATAACCGATTGTGTGGTCGTGACAGCATCATCTTTAAATACTACATTCCCATAGAGATCGATAAGCTGTAAGCGGGCTACCTGCTGTAGTGCTGGTAAAGATATAATCACAAAATCGTGTACTGGATTGGGATAAGCAGATGGTGTAGTTACTGCTTTAATTTCTTTGATGGCAATTTCTGCAATCGTATCTAATCGTTGGGTGGTATCTCGTCTGCGCTCGCCACAGGTAGAGCTGAAAGATACTGTCGTGCGGTTGCCACTCGCATCATATGTAAATTGATAGGTCTTATCTGCTTTCGCTATCCCACCATACAGACTTAATACCGTAACCAGTGCAATGATTTTTGTGCTCATAAGTATTCTTTATTTTTTAATATAAAAACTGCACACAATTTCTCAATAGAAAAAGTTAGCAGTTTTTAGTTAAAGTGCAAAAATACGTAAAATATGTTCCGTATTACGAATAATCATGGCACTTTATTTATTTGTTATCATTACTGTCTGATAAAGATAATGAATAAAAAATCAGGTATTGATATTTAATTCAAAACTTGTAAAAAAGTGCTGAAATTGAAAGCAGGTTACCCTGAAAATAATTGGATTTGATTTTGGGTAGCAATGATATAATGTTTTTGTGGATTTTTGAGGAATGATTTTAAGTTGATGTAATTGAATAAGTGCGTTCTAATGAGAGAACAGAGGTTAGCAAAAGCCCATTTTTTCTTTTCTACATTTCGCTGAATGACAGTAATCAGTAGGTTATAAATGAGTGTACACCAAATTTGAATGATGATGGCATTTTCATTGTCTCCTAAGAAGTAATTGAGTGGAAAGTTTTGTTTGAGTTGTTTGTGCAGCAGTTCAATCTGCCATCGTTGTTTATAGATTTGTGCAATTTGTTCTGCTTGTAAATCGTAGATGTTAGTAATAAACTCATAGCATTTGTGGTGCTGCTCGCTCAAATAGGCAATTCTACGAAGTGGCAATTGCATGATGATAGTGCCATTCTCACGAATATCTAATTCTATTTGTTCATATTTAAGCACTGCATTGTCCGTACAATTATCTAAACAGTATTCTTCTTTGGATATGAATTTTGCATTGTCTTTAATACGTGTTACAAAAGGGATTTGTTCTTGATTAAATCGTTCAAAAAGGATATAATCTACATATCCTTTATCAAAACAATAGATGGTATCTTGATTAAATGAAATGTGTTGAATAAAGTTACTGTCATGCACAGTAGCATCTGTAAACTTTACTAAAGTAGGCAGGTTATAATCTGCTCTGATTTGCAAATGCACTTTAATACCGCCTTTATTCTTGCCATTTATAGGTTTACGTCCAACGCATTTTAAAATGTCTTTAAACAAGAAAATAGTAGTAGAATCGATAATGGACAGCTCTTTGCCAAAGGTTTCTCTAAAACGGCTGTCCGATAATAATGGTTTGTAATGCGCTAATAAATCATAATAGATTTGTTCAAATACAGCGGCACTTCTGTGCTTATTAGCATCACTAAGTGTACTCTCTTTTTAGGAGGTCGTTTGAGCTTTATATGCTTCAGTTTCCCTTCTAATCCTAATAAATTGGTACAAACCTCTCGCAATGAGGTGCTATTAGAACCCACACAAAACAACATCGTTACCAGATGTTCTAATGTAGTAAATCGTTTGATATATCGATCACTATTGTGGCTTTTAACAGCACTGTCAATAATGAATGTAGGAATTAAAGAAATCAGCTGTCCGAGAACGGAATTACCAAAATTATGCGTACTTTTATTCATATAGTAAGTTGTGCAAAAACAAACTATATATTTTGAGCCATAATCCAAAAATTATGGCTCTCTTTTTTTACTTTTATCGGATAGTAGTGAAAAGAAATAAAAAAATAGGCTTACCTAAATCAGCAAGCCTATCGTCTCAATTAATAAACAAATATCCAAATTTTACAAATCTATTCTCAAAGTTTGATAAGATTCACCATGTTGTGTAATATCTAAACCTAATTCTTCTTCTTCTTTAGTTACGCGAATTGGATCAATTAAGTTTGTAATAAAATATAATGCATACGAGCCAATGAAAGCAAATGCAGCAACACCAACTAGCGCAATAATATGATGAAGAAAAGTTTTTGTTTCGCCATAAGCCAATCCCCAATCAGTGATGCCTGTGCCATAATCTGCGGCAAATACGCCAGTCAAAACCATTCCTACCATACCACCAACGCCATGGCAAGGAAATACATCTAAAGTATCATCGATTGTAGATTTATTTTTGAAGTGGACAGCAAAGTTGCTGACAACTGCTGCGATAGCGCCGATTGCAATACTTTCACCAACATTTACGAAACCGCAAGCAGGCGTTATCGCTACTAAACCGACAACTGCACCAATACAAGCGCCGATAGATGATATTTTATATCCACGCATAGCATCTACTAAAATCCAAGCTACCATGGCAGATGCAGCAGCAGTATTTGTTGTAGCAAATGCATTAGCTGCTTTTGCATTAACGCCTAAAGCAGAGCCCGCATTAAAACCAAACCAGCCGAACCAAAGTAAACCAGTACCGATAATAACGTATGGCACATTTGCAAATTCGTGTGTTCGCTCACTTTCTGAGCGAGGTCCTAAAAATATTGCGCCAGCTAAAGCTGCTAAACCTGCTGTCATGTGAACTACTGTTCCGCCTGCAAAGTCTAATACGCCATATTTAAATAATACGCCATCAGGATGCCAAGTCATGTGGCAAACTGGAGCATAAATGAAAATAAAAAATAAAACTGTAAATAAAAGATACCCAGAAAACTTTACACGTTGTGCAAATGAACCTGTAATTAATGCTGGTGTGATAATGGCAAATTTCAACTGAAACATTGCAAACAACACAAATGGAACGGTTGCAGAAAATGTTTCATTTGGTTTTAAACCAACACCTTGAAACATTTTAAATGTAAATGGATTGCCAATAATACCACCGATATCATCACCAAAGCAAAGACTGAATCCAAATGTTACCCAAATAACGCTCATTAAACCTAATGAGATAACACTTTGGAAAACGGTAGAAATAATATTTTTACGGTTGGCCATGCCACCATAAAAGAAACCTAATGCTGGTGTCATAATGAGTACGAGTGCGGAAGCGACGAGCATCCAAGCTGTATCGCCAGTGTCAATTTTTCCTGTGCTGTTGCCGGTTAAGACTTGTCCTGGATTCCAAGCGCCTGCAATAACCAGTAATAAGAAGAGGAAGGCTGGTAATAAATACTTTTTTCTGATTGCCATAATGTGTGAATTTAGTTGGTGAATAATTTATTCTGCTAAGTAATTGAAATATCTTTAAAAAATTACATGCAATTTTATTCTTTAATGGTTTGTTAATAGAAAATACTTCACATTTTTTTTTCTATAATGTTTTAGGGTTTGAAAAAATATTGCTAAATATCTGTTTATCTGACAGATAATCTATTTTACATTATAAAATAAATAATGTGTTAATTTCTCAAAAAGAATTTTGAAATAAAATAGCAGTAAAATTTAGGTAACAAAAAGCTTAGTAGCCTAATACTTTCAACATTGTTTCGGCGTTTTGCTCTTCGGCAAAAACTTCATATGTCAATTTACCATTTGCGTCTTTATCGATAATTACCTTTTTAGGTGATGGAATAAGACAATGTTTAGTGCCTCCATAACCACTTAATGAATCTTGATAGGCACCAGTATGGAAAAACCCAATATATAGTTTTTGGTCTCCTATAATTTTAGGCATATACACTTGGTTGATATCTACTTCAGAGTTGTAATAGTCACTAACATCACAGCTTAAGCCACCAATAATTGTACGTTGATAGCCTTGATTCCAATTATTGATAGGCAATAAAATAAAACGCTGATTCATGCCCCAGATATCAGGAATAGTAGTCATCAACGAACCATTTATCATATACCATAATTCGCTGTCGTTTTGCTTTTTTTGTCCAATTACTTCAAAAATTGTACAGCCACTTTCACCAACTGTAAAGTTGCCAAATTCTGTGTAAATATTAGGATGCTCAATTTCTGCTTCGTCACAGAAATTTTTAATCTTCGTTACAATCTCTTCAATCAAATATGCATAATCATATTTAGAACCTAAAGAATAACGAATCGGCATTCCACCGCCAATATTAATGCTATTTAAATCTGGACATACTTGCTTTAAATCGACATACATATTCAAACACTTATTCAACTCACTCCAATAGTAGGCAGAATCTTTGATACCAGAATCGATGAAGAAATGCAACATGCGCAATTTTATATGTGCGTTTGGTTTTACTTTTTCAACATAAAAAGGAATCACATCTCGTTGGCGAATACCTAAGCGTGATGTATAGAATTGGTATTTTGGCTCTTCCTCTGCTGCAATACGCACACCTATATTTAAGTCGCCATCAAAATTTTGGTAGGCTTCAAATTCGTCCATATTATCTAATACAGGTACAACATTATAAAAACCATCTTTAATCAATGTCAATAAAGAATCTGTATATTTTTTTGGTTTAAAGCCGTTGCAGATGATACGAATTTTTTGGTCTATCTTCTTTTTTGTATATAAAGAACGTATCAAATCGATATCATAAGCAGATGATGTTTCTAAGTGTGCATTGTTTTTTAAAACTTCATCTAATACATGTGAAAAGTGATTACTCTTCGTGCAATAGCAATAGTAATAGTGGCCATTGTAACCAACACTTTCAAATGCTTCCTGAAACCATCGACGAGCGCGATTGATATTATCGCCAATTTTAGGCAAATAGGTGATTTTCAGAGGAGCGCCATATTGCTCAATGACATGCTTTAGATCTATTTTATGAAATCTAAGCCAATTGTCTTCGATATCAAATCCATCTTGTGGAAAATAATATGTCTGTTCAATAAGGTCAATATAACGGTCTCTCATTCGTTTGTATAGCTTTAATATTCAAAAATCACAAAATATATGCTCTACAAAAATAATATCTTTGATGGTATTTTATACAAAAAATTTAGCAGTAGCCTACTATACACCACGTGTGATGCTCATATATACTTCATTTGTACTATTAAGTTCAAATATGTGGTAGTGCTATCAATTAAATTTTTTGATAATTTAATCTAATTGCTTGTTTCAAAAGCAATATCTTTGTTAGGTCGCTATGAATATATTTGAACAAATACAAACACAAGTACAACAAGCATTTCCAGCATTATTTGGAACAGCGGTAGAAATAGAAAAAATCACTATCAATGAAACCTTAAAAGAGTTTAGTGGTGATGTAACATTGGTTGTTTTTCCACTACTGAAACTCACTAAAAAAAATCCGGAAGAATCCGCTATAATAATTGGTGAGTTTTTATTGTCTAACAATCCACATGTTGAGTCATTTAATGTAATCAAAGGCTTTTTAAATCTCGTATTGAAAGATGCATTTTGGACAGCATTTCTTTTGGAAGAACCGATGCAAATTCCTGCAAAAAACGAAGTTGTACTCATCGAATACTCATCGCCGAACACCAATAAACCCATTCACTTAGGACATGTTCGTAACAATGTATTAGGCTATGCATTAGCTGGAATTTTCAAGGCGAATGGTTATCAAACATCGAAAGTAAATTTGATTAATGATCGTGGCATACACATCTGCAAGAGTATGATAGCTTGGCAAAAATTTGCCAATGGCGAAACGCCTGAAAGCTCAGGTATGAAAGGTGATAAATTGGTTGGAAAATATTATGTAGCGTTTGACAAACAATATAAACAAGAAATAGAAACATTAATAGCTACTGGCCATACAAAAGAAGAGGCAGAGAAACAAGCACCTATTTTATTAGCAGCGCAAGCCATGTTGTTACGTTGGGAAAATGGCGATGCCGAAGTGGTAGATTTATGGAAAATGATGAACGCTTGGGTGTATGCTGGCTTCGATGTAACCTATAAAAACCTAGGTGTAGATTTTGATAAATATTATTACGAAAGCAACACCTATCTATTAGGAAAAGATATCGTAGAAGATGGCTTATCGCGTGGCGTTTTTTATAAAAAAGAAAATGGAAGTGTTTGGATAGATTTGAGTGCTGATGGCTTAGATGAAAAATTGGTATTACGTGCTGATGGCACTTCTGTTTATATTACACAAGACTTAGGCACTGCTGACTTAAAATATCAAGATTTTAAAATGAATCGCTCAATATATGTCGTCGGCAATGAGCAGGATTATCATTTCAAAGTACTTAAATTAATACTTCAAAAATTAGGAAGACCCTATGCTGATGGCATTCAACATTTTTCGTATGGTATGGTAGATTTACCAAGTGGCAAAATGAAATCAAGGGAAGGCACGGTTGTAGATGCTGATGATTTAATTGACGATATGATTGCGGCAGCAAAAGAACAAACAGAAGCTTTAGGAAAAATAGATGACTTTACGGAAGAGGAAAAAATTGCACTTTTTAAAACAATAGGATTAGGTGCTTTGAAATTCTTTTTACTGCGCGTTGATCCTAAAAAAAGAATTTTATTTGACCCTAAAGAAAGTATTGACTTACATGGATACACTGGACCATTTGTACAATATACATACGCACGCACGCGAAGCATATTGCGCAAGGCTGGCAGCATAACGCCCTTAGCTAAAAGTGATTTGGCTGCCTATGCATTACTTGCATCAGAAAAAGAGTTGATAAAAATTTTATACAAATCAAATATCATCTTAGCTGAATGTTGCAAAGAAATGAATCCAGCAAAGTTGATAGACTACACATATGATGTAGCAAAAATCTATAATAAATTCTACAATGATTGTGCTATATTAGCAGCCGAAAAAGAAATAGAAAAGAAATGCAGACTACAGCTTACCACACTCACTGGCAATACTATCCAACGATGCTTTGCCTTAGTCGGTATTGATGTTCCAGAACGCATGTAGATTACAATTCTATTATTATAAATAAATCGCTTATCAAAAATAAAATCCAAAAAAACAGCAATGGAATTATATTTAAAAAATGTTAGAGGCAAAGGCAGAGGTGTCTTCTGCACAGAAGACTTACATGACGGTGATATCATTGAAGTATGTCCTGTAATTATTTGTCCGCCTAAAGACTGCAAGCATTTAGATAAAACAAACATATATCATTACTACTTTCAATGGGGAAATGATGGCAAAAGCGCTGGTGTTGTTTGTGGATATGGCCCAATGTACAATCACTCTTATAATCCAAATGCAGTGTATGAAACATTTTATGAAAAGGCGATTTTCAGAGTAAAAGCAAGACGTTTCATTCCTGCAAATACAGAAATTACTATCAATTATAATTTCTATCCTGATGAGCAAACGCCTGTATGGTTTGATGTAGAAAAGCAAAAGCAAGAAAAGAAAAAAGCAAAAACCATGCAACACATGGCAAGCAAAACATCATTGAAAAAGAAAACGACAAAGGCAAAATAAATAATTCGCTTTCTTAGCTTACAACAATAAAAAGAAAATTGCACCTATCACTACACTGTAGATGACAAAAATATATTTCCAAAAATTGTGTGCTATTTTTAGTTCCATAAACTGAAAACCGACCAATAGAAATTTAATTACAGAAACAACTACAATAGTAGCTATAATAGGCTTTGACAAAGCAAGTCCTGAAATTAGTGCAATAAATATAGTGCAAACAAACAAAACAATATACGTAGAAGTCAATTTCATGTTTACGTTTAAAAGAGTAAATAAAGGATTGGAAATAATAAAAGCCAAATCAAATCGCACATGTGCCAAAACGCTACACCTGCCTCTATGTCTTCAATAGTTGCAAGTTCCTTTTTATGTACTATTGATCTGCGTATGAAAAACAGAATAATTACGCCGACAAAAACGTGTATCCAATGAAAACCTGTGAGTAACCAATAATTCATATAAAATGAGCTATAGTCCATGCTTAAGCCTGCTTCTAATTTTCCGTAATATTCGAACATTTTTAGCAACAAAAATCCGACACCAGCAAGCATTGCCCACAACAGCATTCGTGCTGATCTATCAATGTTTTTAGCTTTAAAACAATGCACTGCTTTAGCGGCAAAAAAGCCACCAGTAATTAAGAAAATGGTGTTTATCGTTGCTATTTCTTTATTGAGTAATTGGCTATCGTGATGAAAGAGTGCACGTTCCTGCATGCCATAATAAGCCAGTGCCACCATTGCCATTCCAAAGGTAATCAGCTCAAGATAAATGATAATCCAAATCAATATTCCACCTGGTGGATAAGCAATAGATTTAGTAGTTGTATTCGTCATTATAAGTGTTTAATTTTTTCAAATAATTTTGCCATTGCCTGCAATAATGCTGCTGGCGATTGTAATATTTGATAATGGTTTTGTCCAAACATTTGCGGCAAATAATACTTTGCTTGCGTTTCGATAGCTAATGCATAAGAATGAATTCCTTGTTGATTTAATTCTTTTAATGCTTGTTTGATATCGTGAATACCATATTGACCTTCGTATTTATCGTAGTCATTAGGCTTGCCATCTGATAAAATAATAATCCATTTATTTTTAGCACTTGACTTTGCCTTCATACGTGCGCCAGCATGTCGCAAAGCTGGTCCTATGCGTGTATAGCCACTTGGTTCTATAGCACCTATTCTATGTTTTGCAATTGACCATTTATCCGAAAATTCTTTTAAAGTTAGATAAGAGGTATTGTTTCTTGTTTTTGAATAAAAGCCGTCAATCGCAAATTCGATATTGTATTCATTCAATATTTCACCAAACAAAATCGACACCATTTTTTCGACATCTAATATTCTGTTTCCTGCGGCATAACTATCGCTCGACAAGCTAATATCTAAGAGCAGTAAAATAGAAATGTCTTTTTCTTTTTTTCGTTTAGATAAATAAGTACGTTCGTCTGGAGACACACCAGAATGAATATCCGTATATACATCTGTCAATGCATCTAAGTCAAAAGATTCACCATATAATTGTTTGCGTTGTTGTTGCAATCGATTATTGATATTGACCAACATTTTACGCAAACCCAATAGCAATGTGTTATAAGTTGTTAGGGTTTGTTTATAGTATGCTGTATTTGTTTTTAATTGTGTTTTTGGATATACTTTACAATAATTATTTTTATATTTTCTTGCATTAAAATCCCATTCATCGTATTTAAGATGAAATCCTTTTTCATCCGTTTCTGCACTTTCTGAAACTGTTGTATTTTCTATAAAATCAGCTTGATACACGGAATGTACTGTGTCATCAACGCGCACAGTGAAGCGCATATTCATTTCTTCGAGTGCCTCTTGATGATCTTTCAAATCATCTTTACCATCGAAGTCGCGCCAATTGCCATTAAACTCTTCTGCTGTTTCAATTTTTTCAAAGCTATGCAACAACACATAATCTTCTTGTTGCTTTTTATCGATAGTCAAAGACTCAATAGATTCAACGGCTTTTACATTAAGCGTAGTTTTTGCTTTGATATTATTTTGCAGTGTTTTTGCTTGTTCATCGATATGCTGTAAAGTATCCGCTTGTTGTTGTTGTGTGTTACACATCCATTTTCCATACAGCATTGAGTAGTCAATGCTTTCGTCTTTTTTTAATGGCAGATGTGGAATAAAATCAAAATACCATTGCTCTAAAGCTGGAAAATCTTTAAATAATTTTTCTAACACAAGAGGCGCTGTTTCCATTGCTTTTTGTGTTGCTGTATCTTGAACGTCAGATGCATTATGGAAGTTTAAATTCAATTGTTTTTGGACAGATAAATAGACTGTTCTAAAAATATAGAATTGTGTATTCAATGCTTTAGTCGGAAACAAAGCACATTGTGCAGGCAAGAAAAAATTATCATCGCGGTAAGCACCTTCTCGTTCTGCCGGAAACAATTCGATAGGACTGCCGCAAATAGCACGTGCCATGATGATTAATCTGGGTTTAAGTGTTTCTAAATCAGCCTTGCGGCTGAGCAAATCAGCATTGTTCCTTTTGCGTTTTTTGATAAACTTAAGGACTTTGGAATAAATGATTTCATCTAATTCTAAACCCATGTTTTGCTATATCATTAAGTCACACAAATCTTTTAAAGCTTGCACCGTTTCGAGTTCGTCCGTAAGTGGCTCTACTATGGCAACGTGCACTGCGAGGCGTTTTGGCAAGCCGTTATGTATTAATTTTGCAGCATCTACTAACAATCTTGTCGAAACAGTTTCTGTTAATCCTAATTCTGTTAGATTCCTAATTTTTGTGGCAATAGCAACAAGCTTAGTTGCAGTATTTTCATCGATTCCTGTTTCATTTACCAAAATATTTGCTTCTATTTTTGGAGTAGGATAATCAAAAGACAAGGCAACAAAACGTTGTCGTGTTGAAGGTTTTAATTCTTTAAATCCTTTTTGATAACCTGGATTAAAAGAAGCAACTAATAAAAAATCTGGGTGTGCTTTTATAGACTCACCTAATTTGTCGATATATAATTCTCGTCTGTGGTCTGTTAATGCGTGTATGACAACAATAACATCTGGACGTGCTTCTGCTACTTCGTCAAGATATAAAATATGTCCATTTTTTACGGCGCTTGACAATGGACCATCAATCCAGACTGTTTCAGCTCCTTTAATAATAAATCTTCCGATTAAATCTGTTGCAGATGTCTCTTCATGACAGCTTATTGTAATTAATTTTTTACCTACTTCATGAGACATATATTCTACAAACCGCGACTTTCCGGTGCCAGTTGGCCCTTTAAGTAATAGCGGTAATTTCAAAGCATCAGCCTGCTTAAACACATCAATTTCTGCACCTAGTGCTTTATAAAAAATGGGATTCGTGTTCATCATAATTTTTTTAAAAATAAAAGTACCTATAACAGTAATGCATAAAGCGTAATACTATTATAGGCACCAAAATAGACAAATATCAATCAATACTTTCGGCAGCAACTAATGCTTCATCAGTTGGCTTGCCATATCCTAAAAATTCTATTATATACAATATAATACCTGTAGCAAAAAGTGTAGCACAAAGCAATAATACAACGAAGTGAATACTGATTTCATTTTGTACTTCCATGAATTCCATTTTCATTTTTCGTTCCATATAGACTTGTGCAACGCCGGCTACACCAAATGCAACCGTCATGCCTAACATACCAATGTTTGCACACCAGAATGCGAAATGACCGCGAGCATTATTATATAATTTTCTGCCTGTAACATTTGGCATCACATAGCTAATGATTGCTAAAACAATCATGGCATAAGCGCCCCAAAATGCATAGTGACCATGCATAGCTGTAACTAATGTTCCGTGTGTGTAAATGTTTGTTTGTGGTAATGTATGAGCGAAACCTAATAAACCAGCTCCTATGAATGATACGATAGATGCACCGATAGTCCAGAATAGTGCAATTTTATTTGGATGTGATTTTTCACCTTTGCGATACATATACATAGCGAATAATGCCATTGCTAAGAATGCTAATGGTTCTAGTGCAGAGAAGATACCGCCAACAATTAACCAAATTTTATTGACACCAATATAGTAGTAGTGGTGACCTGTTCCCAAAATACCAGATAAGAAAGTTAAACCAACAATTACGTATAACCACTTCTCTATGACTTCTCTATCTACACCTGTCAATTTAATTAGTAAGTAAGATAAAATACCGCCCATGATTAATTCCCAAACACCTTCAACCCATAAGTGAACAACCCACCAGCGGAAGAAAGAGTCGGTTACTTGACTATCAAACCATATCATTCCAGGAAGATATAATAGCGCGGCAAACAATAAACCCATTGATAAAACTAAGGCTGTCGTTGTTTTGCGTTTTCCTGTAAATAAGGTAGCTAATATTAAACCTAAGAATAATAAAACGTTGATAACAACGAGAAAATCGAGCTCTCGAGGAATTTCCAAAAACTTACGACCTTCCCAATAATTAAAGTGATAGCCGACGATGGCAACCACACCCACTACTGCCAATGAAATTAATTGAACATAAGCAAGCTTGACATTGACGAGTTCGCGTTGTGATTCTTCAGGAATGATGTAATATGCTGCGCCCATAAATCCTGTTAAAAGCCAAACTACAAGTAAATTGGTGTGTACTGCTCTTGCCGTATTGAATGGAATAAAATCATGAAGACCATCCATGCCTATACGAGCAAAACCCATAATAAACCCATATACTATTTGAAGCGAAAATAAGAGCATACACAAGGCGAAAAACCAGTATGCTACTTTCTGTGATTTGTATTTCATAATATTCGATTTATTTTTGTTACTAATTTTTAATCTTGTCTTTTGCTAAAGGAGAAACCACTTGATCAAAGCCATTTAAGTTGATATTTCCTATCCACTTTAAATAAGCAATCAATGCTTCTGTGTCTTTATCATTCATTTTATACACTACCATTTTTCTGCCACGAGGCGCCCATGGAACTGGTGATTGCAGCACTGCTTTCACGTAATTTTCGCCGCGACGGTCGATGACTTTAGTTAGCTCTGGCGCATAATAGCCGCCTTCACCTAAGATGGTGTGGCAACCCATACAGTTATTAGATTCCCAGAGTTCTTTGCCACGCACGACTTTAGCGTCTATCTTGTCGTGATTGGTCTGATCATTATTAGGTTGCAATGAATACACAGTAAGCCCAATAAAGGCTAAAAATGTAACAACGGTGCCACCTAAAAAGAATGTTCTTGCTTGTGATTTAGATAACATAATTAAAAATTTAGTTTGATTGATAGATGAATAGACATGTGGTCTAGTACTTTTCTTAGGTCAAAATTAGATTACAATTATTCAAATAAACATGATAATAATCATAAGCACGTATGTTTGAAATCAGCTAATACTATAATAAAAGATACTGCAATATTCAGGTTTTACTTCACTCTAACATGTGGATCAAATTTTATACAAACCCAAGTCCAAGATTGTACTGGTTTTGGATTAGGTACTTGTTTAATTAATTTCATACTATTGCCATTAATCATAAATGATTGTCCAACATTTATGGTCATTATTTTTCCAATTTTCTGAATAAATACAGCATCAATTTCCGACCCTAAAAACGGTGATATTTTTTTGCCATTATTGTCAAATCCCATTTTTCTATTAGCAGTAAATGCATGAAAGTTTAGTTTAAGTGTTGACTTCGCTGCGATTTTTGTTGTAGTTTTTATATAGTAATCATTTAAACCAATAGTATTAAAATGATTGCCGACATAGAAATAATCCATAAAGCCATTAAAACCGTGATTAGTGCCATAAAGCGGACTGAAAGAAAGATTCCAATTTAATGGAGTGTTGTATTTTCTACCAGACAAGAATTCTGTGCCAAAAACAGTAGTAAATTTTTCGTGGAATAATGCATCTATATTGAATGAAATCTGATAGGCTGATTTTTTTTGACCGAGTGTATTTTTTCCACCTTGATAATAAGCTGATCCATAAATACTGACTTTTTTGAAGTATTTTTTTACATTCATACCAATGGTAATCATGTCATAGTACTTACCTGATTTGTTTTGCAGAACATTATTTACAGCTATTGCTGACACTTGAAATTTCTTTGCATTTTTATAACTATAGTGTAGTATTTGCAATGATTTTGTGGTTTCACCAGCTTCAGAGATACCATAAACTGTTCGACCCAAAGTATCATTTTTTGTATTTTCGTCGTTGTTGTAGGTTGCGACTAATTCGATTTGAGAATTTGCATTAGAATCTAATTTGAATATACCTTTTAATGCATCGAATGTTCTGCCTTGCATTGCCCAATCTAAACCACCAATAAGGCGTTCGTCGTCATAGGCTAATTTTTGACGACCAATTTTTATTGCAATTTTTGGCGTGAACCAATAGGCACTCCACGCTTCATAAACGATGTTGTTTAAAAGTTTTACGCCTGTTGTAGAAGACTCGCCCCAAGTTCTTGCGTCTTGTAGTGCAATAGCTAATTGTAGCTTTGAAAAGAAATAGCCATCTAACCCTATTCGTGCTCTGCTTGATACGTGCGTTTTAGTCTTTATGCCTTCTGGAAAAAGAGTGTGATTGCCGTGATCGATTTCAACTTTTGTTCTAAAGTCGAAATTCAATTTTATACTATCTACTTTTGCGTAGAGTTGGTTCATTGCAAGCAATAGGAATCCAACTATGAAAAATTTACATTTCATATTAATATTTTAAATAATTAAAAAATACTAAGCGGAAGTTTTTATTGAAGCTGCTTCCTTACTTCTGAGACAGTGCCTTCAACGTCAATTCCAAGTCCTTCTTTTTGGAATGCAAGTGTGCCATTTTTAGAGAATACGCTTATAATATTAGAATGAGAAAAATCGACTGGAGAAATTTCTTTATACTTAACGGAAAGTACATTTGCTAATTCGCGTGTTTCTTCTTCGCTACTTCTTAAGAACAACCATTGTTCGCCGCTAAAATTATTTTTCTTTAAATAGGCTGTCATACGTTCTGGCGTATCTGTTTGTGGGTCAATAGACACCATTACAAAACGAATATCTTTTGGGCTTACATCCGCTAATCTGCTGGCAATCTCTCCCATTTCTGAAGTTAAAATTGGACATGCCGTTTTGCAGGTAGAATAAATCATCACCATTACTACTACTTTTCCTTTTAAGTCTGCCATTTTCATTTTTTGACCTGCTTGGTTTTCCCATTGTGAAGGCAAATGGTACACCGAATCGGCTGAAATATCGTTGTTGCTTGTATTATTTTTACAAGCAAAGAACAATAAAATAGAAAGGCTTAAAATTAGTATTCGTTTCATGTTATTATTTTTTAGAAGCTTCTACATCTTTTGCACATCTGAAGCCATAATTATTGATGCAATAATTTGCTTTCACACTTCCACGCATGGCATAACGTATGAATGCTGCATAATTGCGTAAATCTGAAGTGGAATTAGATGAGCCTGCACAGAATAAATTTTCATCTGAGGCATTGTTTCTGGAGTCATTGGTAATCATTACAGAATTAAAATCTTCTGTCCATTCCCAAATAACACCAAACATATCGTAGATGCCATAGAAGTTGGCTGGGCTTTGTTTTACTGGCTTCAAGTACATTCCTCTATTCAAATATGATTTCATCAGATAGTTATCATATTCAGG
>JADKZZ010000095.1 GCA_020848475.1 Chitinophagales bacterium
AATAATCGTCTATTCCAAAACCCATAGTAAACTTCCCATTTATTGCAAAGCTCGTATCAATTATTCCTTGAGAGTTAAACTTGATAGCTGCAAAATCATATTGGTTTGATGTGTAAACTTGACCAACCGCAAATATATTTTGTTGATTATCGATGCCAATTGATGTACCTGAAGCACCCATTGAGAAATTTGAAAATGCTACTCCATTTATGCCAAAAGTGGAATCAATTTGACCATCTATTTGAGCAAAGGAAGCAGATGTTGACAAAAGAAGTAAAATATACTTGAAAATGGATTTCATAATTTATAATTTTATGAATTTTTTATTGGCAATTATTTTATCATCAGTAGATACTTTTATAAAATAAACACCCTGATTATATGTTCTGATATCGAAATTAAGATAGTGCTTTCCTTTTGCCATTTCACTTTTGTTCATTTTCTGAATTCTTCTTCCCATAATATCAAAAATTTCTATCAGTATATTTTCTTCATTCGATATTTCGATAATCAAATTTATTTCTCCTGAGCTAGGATTAGGATATAAGCTAATGTTATCTATATTATCTTTAGTTATATTTTTAACTCCACTTGGAAAAGTGCAAGGATAATTTGGTACTGAAGTTGCTAGACTATCATACACATACAATGAATACGCAAACTCTGTACCTTCTGGTTTAGATGGATACCATAAATCACTCATATAAGTTAAACTGTCCCAATCTTGAATTATTCGTTTAATATTATAAACGTATGTAAATAAACTAGCGGAATTCAAATCAACACCATTTGTATCAAAATAAATATTTTGTGAAACATCAATAGAATCGCAAACCAATACACCTCCGACATGAATACATGAATCTAATGACCACCCAATAGAATTACTATTTCTTATCCAATAATCTTTTAATATGGCACTGGAACTAAAGTGCTGAGTTTTACTAGAGTGGTCAATAGTCGTACTCACCTTATAAATATCAACAATATAGGATTTATCAATACTAGGGTTTAGTTGCAGAGAAATATCACCATTATATAATTGATTTACATCGAACATGTTTGAAAATGTTCCTTGATAACCAGTTGCATATGTTGTATATGGATTAAAAAGATGTATAGCAGCGTTTTGAGCAACCAAAACCGAATTAACATTTGCATTTTGTTTGGTCATGTGTATTATCTGATTCTTTGGCTCTTCTACTGCTTTCAGTGCACTGCTAGCATCTAACATACCCCAACCGTTATATTTGTCGTAATTTGGTGTTGAAATGAAGTTGCCATCGAGTATGACTGAATTTCTTTCATTGGCAGTTTTTTGGAGAATACTCTCAACATCTTCAGGTGATAAATTCTTTTCACAAGGGCAGGGTTGATTTACATGACTTAGCATTAAAGCCGCTGTTCCAGTAACATGCGGAGCAGATGCAGAGGTGCCATTAAATGGTGTATACTGATCTGAAAATGGTGCTACATCTGTAGAATAAACATTCGCAGTTGTACCAGGTGCCATCAAATCCACATTTCTAGCGTACATACTCATGTAGTTTTCAAAACTAGATGAATCTGGATCATTATTGTCATAAGTTTTGAATAGTCCATTGTAACCACTAGCAGTTACAGAAATTACCATTTCATCCTTTACACATGATGGAAAAATACTATCAGTTGCCGCGTCAGTGCCTCCTTGAAATTCATTCCCTCTAGATGCTACATTTATTACACCATTCCTGTAAGAATATTCAATAGCTTCTTGACAAATATTACAAACCCCAATATATGTTTCATTTGGGTCTACAGGAATAAAGGAGCCATAATTCAAACCATAACTATGATTCATAATATGAAGTCCTAAACCTGTATCAGAAACTAAAAAATATTCGTTGTAACTTGGAAATTGAGTTGCCAAAGCATTAGGGTCTGCCAATTGAGTTGATCCAAGCACCAGACCAATTGCAAAATCATATCTTACATCAGTTGAAAATGCCTCTATTACATTCAAATTGTACATACTTACACCTGTGCTGTCATTCCCATTACCCCCAGCAATTCCTGCAATTCCAATGTTATTGTTTCTTTTAGCACCTATGATACCTCCAACAGCCGTTCCATGTTCAAATTGATTTACTATTGTAGTTGTAGGGTTACAAATATTAAAATGCCCAGCCCACATTAAATCAGCGTGTGATGTATCTGCCTGAGTATCATTTACACCAACTTTAATGAATTTTTTGCCTGTCTCTATATCCCATGCTTCTTCAATATTCATATCAGCATCAGGATAATTAGGATCATTATGTAAAGACTTTTGTTTCGTTTCATAGTATAAATCATTCGTAACAGAATGTAATTCTGGTATTGGAACAACATCATAAAACCTAACCAATGGCCAACAATTATCTAAACTATCACAGGTATTCTTTAATTTTAAACCAGGTGGCAAGTATAAAATTAATGATGCCCAAAATTGAGGAACCTTAACAAATGAAGCATTTCTTGCAATACTAATTGTATCATTGGAGTCAAGAAAATAAAACGGTTTATTTACTGGCATTTTTGCCAAGGCCTGCAAATTTTCTGAATCTAAATTTCCATATATTTTTTTTGTTAGAATTTTTAGAACAGTGTCTTTCATTATAACTCCAAAGCTTTGATTGTAAATTTCTTTGTTATCCATTATATCCATGTTAAAACAAGCAGGATGAAAACGAACATGTAATAAACCATCTACATATTTTAATGGCCCACTAGATAAAATTTGATTATTACTTACATCGGGTAATATAATATTTTCAAGATAATTAATAGTTACATTTTTATAATCTCCATTTTCAAATACTTGACCACTAATAATTATCTCTCCTAATTCGCTAACACTAATACTATTGGCCTTCCCGTTTCCAGAACCTGAATATATTTGGGTTTTGATTGGTAAACCTGTAGGGTTGAATTTAATTGTAACAATATCTTCATGTGTATTTTTTGAGCTACCTGTAATAAATATTGAACCATCTAACCCTAAACAAACAGCATTTGCTTGATCGTGTCCATTGCCTAAACCATTTTGTAGTTTCGTAAATATTGTATTCCCTAAGCTATTGTATTTAATTAGTAATATATTTTTTGACTCACCTATTTTAGTTGAATAACCAGCAATATAAACATTTCCAATACTATCGACTTTTACATCATTGCTTTCATCATCAAGGCTGTCTATTCCATTGTAATCATTAATCCAAACAATTGATAAATTTTGATTTAATTTAATAGTTCTGGCATCATAATTATTGTTTGCATTTAATACTGCGCCTGTAATATAAATATGCCCACTATTGTCATAGGTTATTGCATTTAATTTATCTATACCATTACCACTCCCTCCGCTTCTTGCTTCATTACCAATATTTCCGTTTAATGTACTTATGCTTATTGTTGTAAAGTCCCAATTATTCGCAGCACTCTGGCTCACTCCACTTACATATATTGAATCTCCTAATAAAATTACTTTATTTGCAGCATCATTAAAACCAGCGTAGTCATATTGGTTTTCCCAAACTTGATTGCCAATACTGTCATATTTTAATACAACAAAGTCCACAAAAGAACCAGAATTCATTGAAGCTCCAACAACAAAAATGTTACCTAATGTGTCGAGTTCAATATCGCCACCACTGTCCATACTGCTTGCTGTTCCATTATAAGTCACATACCATAATTGATTCCCATCTTTGTCAAGTTTTACTAAAAATAAGTCATAATTATTGGTTGTATTTTTATAGGTTGTACCAGTTAAATAAATATTTTTCTGATTATCGAATTTAACACTAAGTACTACGTCATCACCGTTACCAGTACCTGTAAAATTATATGTCCAAATTGTTTGACCTTGGGCGCTAAGTTTTGAAATATAACCATCATGCGTTGTTGTATTATTTTTATGCGCACCTGCAACATAAGTTGCTCCTAACTTGTCTTGAACTGTGAAGTTCTTGAAACTACCTGATTGATTTCCATTTTGATTTGTCCATATTTGAACTAATGTATTGTTCTGCGCTCTTGCAGCGAAACAGAAAAAAAGAAAAAAGTAAATTATATTTTTCATAAGAATAAAATTAAGATTAATAATTGAATTAAAAACAAATTAGCTAATTAAAAAGTCAAGGTGGTCTAAAAAAAGTAGAATATGAGTCGAGCCACCTAACAAGCTTTGGGGTTGGTGTGCGGTTGGTGAATTTTGGCTCTTTTGAATTTTTTGCGGTTGCCTCTTGTGGTTGGCAAAATGCAGAAGTGCCAAAATTTGCGGTTGCCCGCGCTGGCTTTTTTAGTCGAAGTGAGTTTCTGTCCGTCATGTTTTGCGAGATTGGTTGCTTATAACGTTTTGGCGCTTGGCGAAGAAGCGGATTTCGAAGCACTAAACTTTCCGCCAGCACTAAACTTGATACGAAGCACAAAGCTTCATTTAAGCACTGAACCCGCTTTTTTGCCAAACGCCTGTTGAACTAAACCTTCGGTAGCCACAAACAAAACAAAAATACACATATATCTCGTATAAACAAACTCACTTTAAATAAAAAATATTATGAGTTTACAAAAAAAGCGATACAATACCA
>JADKZZ010000096.1 GCA_020848475.1 Chitinophagales bacterium
GTATTTTTTAATGAAATATCTTTTGTTAATCTGTCAATTAAACCAAATTCACCAAGCGATGAAATTTCCGTGCGTTGCTCTTTTTTCATACGGCAAAGATACAAACAATGCTATGTATTACGATTTATAATTAAATGTAATACAAAAAAACACAAAAATATTGCTTGTATTACTTGAATTCAGCAAATCTCATTCAATCAATAAAGCTATAAATTACAAATATTTTCATAGCTTTATTCCTATGTTTTTTGGCAATAACGATAAAGATGATAAAAAAAGCGACGATAAAAACTTTGTAAAATACAAATTTAAAAGCTTGCTCGTTTACAGTTCTGATGAATGGATGGCTAATGCTGCCAAAAAATACAGAACAGTTTTTGACAGAGCAGAAACAACTTACTTACGCGCCGAATTTTCGTTTTATAATAAGTTATTCGATGAAGAGGATTGGAAGTGTAAAATAACGCTTAAAGCATTTGATATCACCAATAACAAACGAGAAGAATTATGCAGCCTAGATAAAGAGGTAGAGGTATCTAAATTAGAAAATATCGTGTATGTTCGCGATGGTTGGGGCAATCAAGATGCTGGCAAATTTTGGATAAAAGGAAACTACACTTGGGAAGCATACATCGATGATGTTTTTGTCGAAGCTAAGCTTTTTTATGTCAATGATGTCGGTCAAGTAAGCACCGAAAAAAATCCATACTTCTCCGTAGAATACATAAAGCTATACAACGGCGATGCAGAAGGCTGGAGACAGGCAGCAAATGATAGAAAATACTTCTCTCAAATCTCTAAAAAAGAAACAAAGTATCTGTGGGCAGAAATAAAATTGACCAACAAAACAAAAAAAGATTGGAATTATGAATTATTCCTTAATTATTATGACGATGCTGGCCAACACAAAGCGGTAACATCACGCATAGGAAAAATTGAAGCTAATAAATTCGATTGGTCTTATACGTTTGATATTGGCTGGGGCACTGATGATGGCGGCTCTTGGAAAGACGACCGTTACACGATAGAGCTTGTGTTTATGGATACTTTAGTGGCAGCCGCAGCATTTAATTGTGGCGATGTTTTTGTAGAAGGTGAACTAGAATTATTCAATGGCACGCTTGTTCCTGGCATAGCAAAAGCAGCTATCGAAAATGAGACGGCAACAGTATTGGACGATAAATCATTAGACGAACTTTTAGCAGAATTAGATAAATTAATCGGTTTACAACACGTAAAAAAACACATACGCGATCAAATAACACTTATCAATTTTAATAAACTTCGCAAAGAACAAGGCGTAGAGGACAACTCATCGATTTCACTGCATAGTGTTGCGATTGGCAATCCAGGTACTGGCAAAACAACAGTCATGCGCTTGCTTGGAAAAATTTATCACAAACTTGGCCTACTCTCAAAAGGACATGTACTCGAAGTAGATAGAGTTGATTTGGTAGGCGAATACATTGGACAAACAGCACCGAAAACACAAAAACAAATCGATGAAGCTCGTGGCGGTATTTTGTTCATCGATGAAGCATATTCGCTCGCACGCACCAATGAAGACAGCAGAGATTATGGCAAAGAAGTCATCGAAATATTGCTGAAAGAAATGAGCGATGGACCTGGCGACATCGCAATTTTTGTGGCAGGTTATCCTAAAGAAATGTATGCTTTTATAGAATCAAATCCAGGATTAAAATCACGCTTTTCACAATATTTCACCTTTGATGATTACTTGCCTGAAGAGCTGTATGATATTGCATTGAGCATCGCAGAAAAACTGAAATTACACATCGACGAAGAAGCTAAGAAAACATTGAAATTAGAATTAACAGACGCATTTAGAAATAGAGATAAAAACTTTGGAAACGCACGATTTGCCGAAGGTGTTATAAATAAAGCAAAAATGCTAATGGCACTTCGCTTGATGAATGCGCCTGACCAAAAATCATTATCTAAAGCGCAATTGTCCACCATAGCAAAAGAAGATATTGTAAAGGTATTTGAAGATAGAAAACGCACCTCATTAAAATTAGAAATAAATGAAGCAGAGCTCAGCGAAGCTTTAAGCGAATTACATGAAATGATTGGACTACAAACGGTGAAAACCGAAATAGACGAGCTGGTGCATCTTATTCGCTATTATAATGATATCGGAAAAGATGTATTAAACAAGTTCTCACTGCATACAATTTTTACTGGCAATCCTGGCACAGGAAAAACCACGGTAGCACGTATCTTAGGCAAGATATATAAGGCACTTGGCATCTTAGAACGCGGCCATACTGTAGAAACAGATCGAGAAGGATTGGTGGCCGGTTTTGTAGGACAAACTGCTATCAAAACAGCAGCAAAAATTGATGAAGCCATGGGCGGCGTTTTGTTTATTGATGAAGCTTATGCATTAACAGATGGCAGAGGCGCTCAACACGATTTTGGTAGCGAAGCCGTGAGCACTATCTTGAAACGAATGGAAGATAATAGAGGAAAATTTTTGCTAATCGTGGCTGGTTATCCAGAAAACATGAACGATTTTTTGAGCATGAATCCTGGTTTAAATTCACGCTTTGATAAGAAAATGCATTTCGAAGATTATACGCCTGACGAAATGATGCAGATTGCAGAAACCATTCTGAAAAAAGATGATTTGCAATTGACACCTGATGCCAAATTACACTTGAATACTTACTTCACAGATTTGTATAAACACAGAGATAAATTTTTTGGCAACGCACGTACTGTGCGACAAACAATAGGTGAGGCAACCAAAAATCAAAACTTGCGCATGGCAAAAATTCCAGCAGCGCAGCGTACATCGCAAGATATAAATACGATTATAATAGAAGATGTTGCAGAATTCGTTTATCAGCCAAATGCACTGCGAAAGACTGTAGGATTTAGGCTCGGCGGCAATTCCTAAGCGATAGAAGTATCATAATAATTGTAAAATTATATTGCATTTATACAAAAGGCATGTAATTTGCGTTATGAAAATATCCTTGAATTCAATGGCTAATTATTTTGAAGCGATTAAAAAATGAAAATGAAATTGTTTTATTGTCTCCTACTATTCTCAATGTATAATTTATTGTATGCAACAGATTATGCAAAGCAAGAAAATTGGGCAGCATTGCCTACAATGCAAGACAATGCAGATTGGACGCCTACAGGATTGGCAAACAAACAAGACAGCGCACGCGCTGATGTATTTTTTATTCATCCAACAAGCTATTTCACCGCAATCAAAGGCAATGCAAGCATCGACGATAAAATGGTGAACAAGCAAACCGATAAATTTTCAATAAAATATCAAGCAAGCGTGTTTAATGAATCTTGCAAAGTGTATGCACCACGCTACCGACAAGCTGCATTAAATAATTTTTTTACATCAAATAAAGAACGTGCACAACTGGCATTCGACACTGCCTATGCCGATGTGAAACAAGCATTCGAATATTATTTGCTTCATTACAATAATGGCAGACCAATCATAATCGCAGGTCATTCGCAAGGTAGTAAACATGCACAACGCTTATTGCGCGAGTTTTTCGATGGCAAAGCTTTGCAAAAACAATTAGTAGAAGCATATATCATCGGATTTCCAACGCATGAAAATATGTTTCAGTATTTGAAAGTTTCCGATACACCAGATAGCTATGGTACTTATGTTTCCTTTTCTACTTTTGGCCAAAATTCAAAAATAGAATCAATTGTACCTGAATATACTACTGCCGTTTCTGTAAATCCATTAAGCTGGACTACTGATAATACTTTTGTCTCAGGTCAAGCAAATAAAGGCAGCTTGTCGCCGAAAAACAATCATATAATACATGATTATTTTGGTGCAAAAAACACACGCGGTATTGTAGAAATTCAAAAACCAGCAGATAAAAGTTTTGTGTCTATGGTGATGAAAAATTATCATCATTTTGACTATTCTTTATTTTATATGAATATCAGAGAAAATATAGCATTGCGAATAAATAATTTTTTAAAACACACACATCAGTAACAATATATTGCAAACTGTGAAAAAAGATAAACGATGAAATCAACTTACCATAAAATGAGCTTTTTAATATTATTGCTCTTCTTAACCACACAGCAAATTATGGCACAAGCAAACTATGATGCACTTTGGAAGTCTGTAGCAAAATTTGAAAATGAAGGAAAAACAAAAGACGCTCTTTCTGCTGTAGAAAAATTAATTGCTAACGCAAGAAATGAAAACAATACAGTACAAACAGTAAAAGCATTGCTCTATAAATATAAGTATATACAAGTGTTGGAAGAAAATTCGGAGTTA
>JADKZZ010000097.1 GCA_020848475.1 Chitinophagales bacterium
AATAGGCGGGGTTTCGTGCTCCGCAGACAGTTAAGCGGTAGCCGAAAAATTTGTGCTCCGCATCAACATTTGTGCTGAAAAGCCCGCCCATCGCAAATCTGCAAAACGTTATGTGATATAATAATGGTTTCACTTAAAGTTTTCCTAAAACTTTAGCTTAAAGATGAAATACGATAATGTAATCAAAACTAAAATCTTAAATTTAAATCTTATGAAAAATTTAATCTTCCTTTTGTTTTGTTTTTTACTAATAAAAACAAACTCATTCTCACAAGGCTTTGTAAGTAACGGTACAAACATTTATTTAACGAACTCAGCAGGTAGTGCAACTGTTGCACCGTTTCCAAGTATTGGTATAGGTACAAATACACCAAGTGCACAATTACATACAACAAGCACAGTTAGGTTTCAAGGAATTGCTAATGATAATGCGCAATCAAGAGTAATTGTTTCAGATGCAAATGGAAACCTAAGATGGAGAGATGCAAGTACAATTGGTACATCTGGGACGTTTTGGAATTTAGCAGGTAACTCAATTGTAGGAACAGAATTCATTGGCACTACAAATAGCCAACCATTTATTATACGAACTAATAACATAGAACGATTGAGAATTACGCCTTCAGGCAATATTGGAATAGGTACAGCAACACCAGCTTATAAAATTGATATAAATGATAACACAAATTCTAGTATGAGATTTATTAGTACTGGTGGTTATGCAAGTGCATTTTTTAAAGGTCAAGGTAGTACAGATTCATATTCGTTCATACAACTACTTTCAAATGGAAGAATATTAGAAACAAAGAAAATGCAAATATTAAATTAACCCAAAAGTATATTACAATGGAAAATAATTTAATATTTGATATAGGTTTCCACAAAGGAGAAGACACAAAATACTACCTAGAACAAGGATATAAAGTAGTTGCAGTAGAAGCAAATCCGTTGCTAACTGATTATGGAAAATTAAAATTTAAAAAATATATCGAAAATGGCCAATTAACATTATTAAATATTGGAATTGCAAATGAGAATAAAATTTTAGATTTCTGGATTAATGATTATTGCTCAGAATGGAGTTCCTTTGATAAAGAAATTGGATGTCGTTCAAATACAAAATGCCACAAAATAGAAGTAGAATGTATTAGAACTGAAGATTTAATAAAAAGATATGGACTACCTTATTATTTAAAAATAGATATTGAAGGTTATGATATACATGCTGTTGAATCACTCAATAGAAATAGTTTACCCAAATATATTTCTTGTGAAGCTGTATATGTTGACTGGTTATTTAAGTTAAAAGAACTAGGGTATTCAAAATTTAAAATTATTAATCAAGCAGACCGTTTTAAGGAACTAAATATCAGTAAAGAAAAATCAAAATTACATCATTACAAACGGTATTTAATTAATGGCATAATGCATCGTACATCTGATTTTATAGACTGGAAATTTCCTATTAAAAGTTCTGGTCCATTTGGAGAAGATACAGATGGTGAATGGAAAACAGCAGAGGAAGTTGCTTTGCTTTTTAAGGAGCATTTTCAATTTGAAAAGAATATACCTTTGAGTACTATTAGTTGGTTTGATTTTCACGCAACATATTAAATAAATTACATCACATAACATAGTATTGCTAAAATGCGGTGTGTAGTGCGAACATTAACAGTAAACTTATAATTTTACAGAAACAACATTGCAAAAAAGTGCGGTAGTAAAATACCGCACTTCAGCAATACTTCGCCGTTATGCCCAATGTTAAAATGAGAACAAGACTAAAATGGATATCGAACAAATTATAACACGAATTGACGAAGTTCATAAGCAAAACAGGACGACGGAAATTCTACTTTTAGTAGGAACAGCAATTCTATTTGCTTGTGGAATTACTTGTTTCATTATAGCAATAGTCAAACAGGAATATGCTTGGGGAGCACCACCAGTCGTAACTACAGGACTACTTTATTTTCCATTAAAAGAAATTAAAGACTTAAGAAAAAAGAATATTGCACTTGCGACTGCACCTGCTCTAATAAGCACTTTACCGAAAGCAAAAGCAGCAGAAGAAATTTCTAAACTACTTCAAAATCTATTTGGAAATCATGAGTGAAAATAAAGATAGAACCAAATTGATTCTGGAGCAGTTACTTTCTGAAATCCATAAGGAACAGGCAAAAGAAACTAGCTCGACTGGAGAATCATATCTTATTGGTCAAGATGGACAACTTTTAGGAAAGTTCACAAACAAATATGACAACGATTCCATATTTAATAAATATGGACCTTATGGTGGCAAATACAGTACGACAAGTATTTTCAACAAGTATTCCCAATATGGAAGTAAATATGGAACTTTCAGTATTCATAATCCTTATTGCAGTACACCGCCAAAACTTTTTATAAAAGGACAATTTGCAGGACATGTAACTGTAAACAAATATGTAGCAAATCAAATTCCGACAGAAACATTTTTATACTTGTTAGAGAATGACTTAAATGCACTTTTAAATAGAAAATTTGACTTGAAGGAGTCTGACATACGCTCCAAAAATGGAGAATCCTATATTATAGCAGATGATGGTCAATTCTTAGGAAAACTAACTTCTAACGATTTTGACAATGATTCTTTATTAAATGAATTTGGGCCATATGGAAGCGAATTTTCACCAACTTCAGTTTTTAATGAATTTGGAAATTACGGAAGCGAATTTTCTTCTTTGAGTCCATTTAATGAATTTTCTTCGACACCACCAAAAATTTATGTTAATGGACAATTGTATGGGTACTTGACTGAAAACGAATTTGTGTCCGGAAAGAAAATAAAACCAAAAGGGCTTAAACAATGGATAAGGGACAACTTCTGACAAGAAACACTGGGCATAACAAGCGTTTGGCTCAATGGCGGGTGATGTGTTCAATTGAACATTCTACCTCGCATCAACTTTTGTGGTGTATTGACAGTTTTGTGCTCCGAAATCCGCCACTGCGCCAAGCGCCAAAACGTTGTAGGTAACCCTTGAGGCACTACATATAATAACGGCAAGTGCAAAAAAACCGACAAGAAATATTATCAACGCTTCAGCAAAATAAAAGAGGCACAAACCCACGCTACTTCGTGCGACACTATTTTGTGCCACATTTATTTCGTGCCGACGCTATCTATTCCCACCCTCCACCCTATGGTGGGTAAAATAATTATACTAATAAAACGTTTAATACAATACAAATCATTAATTTTATAACACATTTAAAGTATTTAACATGAAACAAATTCTTAAATCATTAACAGTATTAACTTTTTTCATTTGTATATGCTGTATCCAAAGTTGTAAAAAGGAAACAAATTTAATTTCTAACAATGATTCTTCTGCTACTGCTACTACTAACAGCAAATCATCATTAAGAACAAGTAATAATGAAATATCAAATAATTTGATAGATTCGTCAGGTGACGAAAACATGGTGTTGGGAAATAAGCTAACAAATCCTTACACATTATCGAATATGAAAAAGGCTTTTGAAACTTTAGGTAGTGCTAAAGCAAAAACACTTACATACAATAGGATTTATGTGAAACTAATGCCACAAACGCAAGAACAAGTATTAGATTTTTTAACCAATGAAAATGTAAACAGATGTATTTCTGAATATCCAGTTGATTATCAGATTCTAAAAGAAGGAAATCTTTATTACGATCCAAAAGTTAGTACTGATACCTTTATAAAACCATATTATTGTGTTGCTAATTCAATTTCCGATTTACCTAATGTCCCATATCAAATATTAGAATATGGATATGTTCCAACAGACTTGGAAGAAAATGTTGAAGAAATGGCATGGAAACTAGCAGGATACGACTTAGATTCACTTAATGACATGCCACCACTACAGATAAAATTATAGGTAAATATAAATACTATCCAGAAGGTTATGTAGATGTTTTGAGATCGCCAACCACACAATACACACCAGTTAGAAATAAAAGTTTGTTGATGACAACATTCTTTGTTTGGTCTTATGTACGAACAAGTACTACAGGTTATTTTAAATCTAGTAAAAAATTCATTGTTAAAGTGCCTGTTCACATACGTCATTGGAATCAAGAATATAAAATTTTCGGACACTCACTATGGGATAAAATAGGAACAGCAACAAAAGCTAATAGTAATCCTAACACACATTATAGAATAGGTACAGGTGATAGAGGTGCATATAATAAAGCTGTACTAAATAATACCTTTTTTGATTATAATGATTACTGCAATTCTGCACAAGGAGGGCAAGGTTCAATAATAAAGTTAGATGATATATGGTATTGGATTCCAATTACAGCAGATAGAGGTGGTACGACTATATTAAAACATAAGTTTAATTTTTCATCTTCTGAATTGTACTACTCGAATGTACTCGGAACAGCAATCACAAATGATATTGCATTGCGTTATTGGCATGATAATAGTTATCAGAATAAACAAAATCTAATGTTTCACGAGTTCTCGCACTATAGCCATGCAATGAAAGCTGGTCGTGCCTATTGGAAAGACGTTGTTGTGTCAGAGGCAGAAAACATAGCCTATACACTTACTACAACTAAAGACCCATATAGAGATGGTGTACATCCAACATCAGGAGGTGCAGATCAGATTGGTCTTGCGGAATCTTGGGCAGAATTTATGGGAGCAGTTATCAGTACTTTTTATTATGGTTCAGGTCAAATCTTTACATATACTGGAGGATTTGATATCGAAAATTTCTCGCCTCAATTTACACCAAGTATGATAACATTTGCAGATGGTAGCCAAGGTGGTTGGCATTATGGTTGTTGGATTCCAACTGGCTTATGGTGGGATCTTTGGGATACGAATAATGAAACTAACCAAAGAACTGTTTATGGTAATACAGTTGTGACGGATTGTGCTACCTATCCATTGCCTGCCATGTACAATGCACTTGCTGGTTGCGTTAGAGTTACTGATATGAGACCAAAAATTTTTAATTTAAATCCTAATACAAAATGTAGTCTTACTCTTTTTAATGCTTATGGCTACTAATTTAAAAACATAATCAATATAGTATATATGAAACTCATAAAGAAAACAACAATAACGCTGAGCTTAGTTTTTGCATTATTATTTATAAGTAGTTGTGGTAATGATAATTATTGCATTCAAAAAAGTTCATTAAGACCTGAAGGCTTTGTTCTACCCAACTTATTTACAGCATTAAATTACAAAGACACATTTAATTTAAATGATACGCTTTGGATTAAACTTACAATTCCAGCAAAATTTAGTGCAAACATGAAATCTTGTAATTTAGTAGATAATCAGATAGAAATTAATAACGATATGTTAGTATATAGATCAGACTCTGTATATCATAACATTGATGACATTCAGAATGGATATATT
This sequence comes from Chitinophagales bacterium, assembly GCA_020848475.1. Classification (GTDB taxonomy): domain Bacteria; phylum Bacteroidota; class Bacteroidia; order Chitinophagales; family JADIYW01; genus JADJSS01. The sequence goes on from JADKZZ010000097.1 coordinate 5,418, forward strand.
GTATTAGGTGACATTCCTCGTATATTAACAAAACAAGGTTCTGATTATAATTCTACATTTGGTTTAGTATTAAACAATCCTAAAATTACATTTATAGGTGATACTACTACCAAATATTGGCCAACAACCAGTCAATATATACAATTAAAATCGTGGATAGACAAAAATTGCACCTATACAGATTGTAAAAATCCTTATGAGTCAGGATTTTATATACATACTTCATTTCAAGGTAACAAAGCATTTTTGCCTATAAATATTAGACACTAATAAATATGCGATAATGAATTAATGAAAATTATTAAAGAATAAAAAAGTCTTCTAATCATTTGCAATAGCACCACTATATTTGTGGTGCTATTTTTTTAGTGAAATAAAAATTTCTACGTTACACATTTTTAGTTATATTCGTATTCAAAACATTCATCCAATAATTCAAAATTATTTTTATGCCAGCTTATTATGAAACAGGACACGCTAAAAATGTAGCCAACTTTCAAGACCTTATTGCTTTTGTTACTGGTTACGGAGCAACCTACAATCCAACAAAAAACGCACTAAAACTACAACAATTAAATACGCTATATACAAATGCACAAGCATCATTAGCAGATGTAGTCACAAAAAACACAGCATACAACAACGCCGTAAACGCACGCATCGCATCATTCGATGGATTTCGTGCATTGTGTACTCGTTTAGTAAACGCATTGCAAACAACCGATGCAAGTGTACAAAAAATTGCAGACGCAAAAGGTTTCAACCGCAAAATACAAGGACAACGCACTACCAAAACTGCAACGCCAGTAGATACAGAAACACCAGCACCAACCACAATAAGTTCATCACACCAATCATACGATCAACTCATACAACACTTCGCAGGTTTAATTTCTGTTCTGCAATCAGAACCAACATACACACCAAACGAAAATGACTTAAAAATTGCAACGCTAACCGCAAAACAAGCAGACATGACAGCAAAAAACACTGCCTTAGCAACTGCATTTACAGCCATCAGTAACGCAAGAATTGCAAGAGACAAAGTATTGTATAAGGAAACTACTGGACTTGTTGACACCGCAAAAGCAGTAAAACTATACATAAAATCCATATTTGGCGCAAGAAGTGCAGAATATGCGCAAGTGAGTGTTATTGAATTCAAGAAGGTTAAAAAATAGAACTACTGATTTTTATATTAAAGCTACCACTTTTATAATAATCGTTACTGCGTTTCTAAAATTCACAACTGCGGAAATAATTATTGTAACTGCGACTTTAATATTCATTACTTCAACTTTACATATTGCTACTGCGGTTATAATAATCGCTACTGCGGAATATACTAAGCTAACTGCGGTAATACTTAGAGCAACTGCGAAATATATTAGAGCAACTGCGGAAATAATACTCTTTACTACGAAAAGCCAAGCTGTTGCATATACATTTGCATTTTAGCCAACCCAAAAGCCACGCTAAAAATGCAAAAGCTTATGCAACCCAACGCTATTCGGTTCAGCTCGTTTGTTTGACATACAATGCAAATCATTTCGAAAAAGGGCTACCTACAACATCGTATTAGTGCAAAAGTTGGTTTATTTGGTTACTTACCGTTTTATACATATATTTACAGTAAGGTTATTTATTAACGCTTGAAGCACTCACGCAACTTCTGCACTAATACGTAGCCGTTAGTGGTCATGGTAGGAAAGGTGGTGAAAGTTCGGTTTGTTCTTTTAAAATAAAGTTTTCACTTCGACTTATTTCTCGCTGAAATTTCAACATGAATGTTTGCTGACTGGCAACAAGAAAGTTTGTAGAAAATAACTAAGTTGGTAGTTGTTGGCTCGTACAGAACTTCGACGACGCAACATAAAATTGCGCTCAAAATTGTTTGAAAAAAAAATCGCAGAATTTGTGTTAAGAACGGACAGCAAACAAAATGAAAGCAAATGCGATTTTCGCCTAGCCAGCAAACAGCAGTAAACACGAATGGTTTGACACGTAGAAAAGGAAATGACAACAAATGCGCTTTTTATTGTGCTGAAATTTGCTGATATATTGTGTATAAAAAAAGAAAACATTACCACGAACCACTAACAATAGCTTGGCAATAGTGGCAAATTATTTGGTAAATAAAAGAATAGTGCATACATTTATAATAAATACGAACGAAAAAGTTTGGTGCGTTGCAATTTGC
>JADKZZ010000098.1 GCA_020848475.1 Chitinophagales bacterium
CCTGTTAATGATTTCTCATCTACTTTCTCAAAGAATGCTAAAGCATCATTGTAGTTAGCTTTACCAAATGCAATATCGCCTAAATGAAAATAGGCACTATTTGTTTTCGGATGACCTTTGAAATTATCTGCAAAATATTGCAAATCTTTTTCTGCTTCTGGCGATGCTGTTTCTTTTTCGCATAATGCTTTTAAGAAAATGGCATCGGCATAAATCATATTCGATTTATCTAAAGTTTTTTGTTCGTATTGTTGTAAGAAATCTTGCAAAATAGGTTGTGCAACAGCAAACTTTCCTAAGTTGACCAATTCTTCTGCCTCTTTGTAGGATTTTAAAATATCAGTCTGCTTAAAAGTAGCTTGCGAAAATGCAATCTGTGAAAAAGCATAAGTAATAAATATAAGAAGTGAAATCTTACGCATAAAGTATCTTTAATTATGATTAATAACGAAGAATAACAAAAATTATTCCAACATAAAGTTGGAATTATTTTAGCGACTGTAAAACAAAAGTTTATACACTATTGTGGAGATAAAAAATTACTAATGTTGGAAATGTGTACATTTTAATTCGATATCTTTTGTTCTTTACTAATAGCGATAAAGAATTTATCATTTTTATTTGATTAAAAAACATTCTACAACAAATCAATAGTTGATTTATTTCTTTTCAATTTCCTCTTGTTCAAAAAGGTCTTTTGTAACTTTCTTTATTTTTTTGAAATTATGAGCAATCAAGGAAGCATCATCTATTTCTGCATTTTTTAGTTCTTCGATCGAATCTAATTCAATACTTAAAGAATGTACAGAAATTAAAACTTCACGTGCTGCGAGCAGCATAGAATATATGAGAAACATCAAACTAATGCCAAAAAATATAAACCCAATATCTTGTTTACCAACATAAATAAAAACCATTGAAAACGAGCTAACAATAAGCGCTATGATGCCTGACAATTGCATATTTCTGATTAATAAAACTCTTACTTTTAAATTTTTTATCTGTTGCAAAACTGCTTCTTCGTGACCATTTTCAAAGCGTGTTTTTAAATTTCTTATCAAGTTAGAAATAGCGACAAATCTTGTTGTGTAAGCAACATATAGCAATGAAACTGTAGAGAATAAAATGGCAGGTGTAGTGAGTGTAATTTCCATATAATATTAGTAAACAAATCAATATGAATTTAAGTTCAAAAAAAATGCCATCAAATAATGATGGCATTCAATTAACTTAGATAAAATGAACTATTTTCCAGGACGTAAGCTGCGAACAACTTTACCTGTTTGCCACATTTCAGAGTTTCTAATTTCTGCTAATTCTGCTTCTAATTTTTCTCTGTAATCTGGTTGTGAGTTTGTGTCAATTGAGCGTTGTGCTTCTTCGCCAGCAGCAACTTTTGCATACAATTCATTGAATACTGGCAATACAGCTTCACGGAAAGGACCTTTCCAATCCAATGCGCCACGTTGTGCAGTTGTAGAGCAATTGCCATACATCCAATCCATACCATTTTCAGATACTAATTTGATTAATGACTCTGTCAATTCTTCTACTGTTTCGTTGAATGCTTCAGATGGTGAGTGTCCATTTTTACGTAATACGCTGTATTGTGCTTCCATGATGCCTGCTAATGCGCCCATTAAAACGCCACGCTCGCCTGTTAAATCAGAATATACTTCTTTTTGGAAGGTTGTTTCAAATAAATAACCTGAACCAATTCCGATACCTAATGCAATCGTTCTGTCATATGCTTTTCCTGTTGCATCTTGGAAGATAGCATAAGAAGAATTTAAGCCTTTACCTTCTAAGAAAAGGCGACGTAGAGAAGTACCAGAACCTTTAGGTGCTGTAAGAATTACATCAACATCAGCTGGCGGCACAATGCCTGTACGCTCTTTGTAAGTAACACCAAAACCATGTGAAAAGTACAAAGCTTTTCCAGTTGTTAAGTGTTTTTTTACTGTTGGCCACATTTCGATTTGAGCAGCGTCAGATAATAAATACATGATGATAGTACCTTTTTCTAATGCTTCTTCTGGTTCGAATAAAGTTTGACCAGCAACAAAGCCATCTTTTTCTGCTTTTTCCCAAGATTTTGATGGTCTGCGTTGACCAACGATAACGTTAAAACCATTATCGCGAAGGTTTAAAGCTTGTCCTGGACCTTGCACACCATAGCCAATTACTGCTATTGTTTCATTTGCTAATACTTCTTTTGCTTTTGCTAACGGAAACTCTTCACGTGTTACAACGTTTTCTTCTGTTCCGCCGAAATTCATTACTGCCATTTTTTATTAATTTAAAAGATTTAAAGTTTAAAATTATTGGAATTTGATTTTTAGGAATTGATGATTAATTGAGCTTCAAAAACATCTATTTGCTTAGCCACTTGCTTCAATAGTTTTTCTGCTGCCCAATCTTCTGCATTAAATTCGATGATAAACTGACCATCATTTTCATCTATTTTATTAAAGAAAAAGTTAGTCACATCTACTCTTCTTCTCGAAAAAATCAACATAAACCTACCAATCAAAACAGGTTGATTATAAGATGTAAATTGTATTTTATATGCTTTCACTATTTGATTTTTACGGTTCTAAAATTACATCACTGCAAGCTTTTCCACTTGGCACCATAGGAAATAAATTCTCTTCTTTTTCTACTACTACTTCCAATACGTAGCCACCTTTGTGAGCAAACATTTTGTCTAAAGCAGCGCTCAGTTCTTCGCGTTTTTCTACTTTTGCGGCTTCCAAACGGAATCCTTTTGAGATAGCAACAAAATCAGGATTTTTCAAAGCTACTTGTGAATATCTATTATCAAAGAATAATTGCTGCCATTGGCGCACCATTCCTAAATAATTATTATTAAAAATAACCACTTTTATGTTGAGTTCGTTTTGCCAGATTGTGCCTAATTCTTGAACGGTCATCTGAAAACAGCCGTCGCCAATTATTGCAACTACCGTTCTGTCTGGCGCTGCCATTTGTGCACCAATAGCTGCAGGCAATGCAAAGCCCATCGTACCTAAGCCACCACTTGACACCCAAGAATTTGGTTTTCTGTAATTGTAATAACGCATTGCATACATCTGATGTTGTCCGACATCTGGAACGATAATCGCCTCACCTTTTGTTTTTTCGTCAATCAAATGCATAATTTCACCCATTTTTATGCCTTGGCTATCAGGATGAATGGCATTTTGTATTACTTTCTCTTGTTCTAATTTGTCTAAATCTTTAAATGACTGAATCCATGCATCGTGTTTATTGTCAGTCACTAATGGTAAAATTGCTGTTAATGCTTCTTTCGCATCTGCACAAATACCAACACTTGTTTTCACCACTTTATCTATCTCTACAGGATCAATTTCTATATGAATGATTTTGGCTTGTTTTGCAAATTTTGTAACATCTCCAGTTACGCGATCGTCGAAGCGCATACCTATGGCAATCATCACGTCGCATTCATTCATCTTGATATTTACAGAATAATTACCATGCATACCAGGAATACCTACATAATTTAGATGAGCTGGATTGAAACCACCTAAACCTTGCATTGTCGTTGTCACAGGAATTCCTGTTTTAGAAGACAATTGTTCCAATATTTCTTTAGCACCTGAAATTATAACGCCTTGACCTGCAATAATTAAAGGTTGTTTAGCTGTATTAATTAATTCAGCTGCTTGTTTTAATTGTTCAATATTAGCAGTCAATTTAGGCTGATATCCGCGAACATCTTTACAAGTTGGATATCCTTGCCATTCCATCATTTCAAACTGTGCGTTTTTGGTGATATCGATTAATACAGGACCAGGTTTTCCTGAGTTAGCAATATAAAAAGCTTTAGCTAATATGCTTGGAATTTCAGCAGCTTTTGTTATTTGATAATTCCATTTTGTAATAGGCATGGTAATACCAACGACATCAGTTTCTTGAAAAGCATCAGAGCCTAATAAATGCATAGGCACTTGACCCGTAATGCATACCATCGGTGTGCTGTCCATAATAGCATCTGCGATACCGGTTACTAAATTGGTAGCACCAGGACCTGAGGTAGCAAAACAAACAGCTGCTTTTCCTTTTACACGTGCCCAACCTTCTGCTGCGTGCGTGGCGCCTTGTTCATGTCTGGTTAAGACATGATTTATTTTATCCATATAATGCCAAAGTGCATCATAAATTGGCATAATGGCTCCACCAGGATAACCGTAAATAACGTCGATTCCTTCTTCTACCAGTGACTTGATAACGGCTTCAGAACCTGAAATTAATTTTTTATCTGCGTTTGACATTGTTCAAAAAATACTGTACGTACAAATCTAATAAAAATGAAAGCTTATAAAAAAAAGAATGATGATAAGTGTAGAATAATAGTAATTTCTTAACAGATTGAATTAATTAAATTGAATTAGCTCATAAAATTGCTTGTATTTGTGCTAAAAGTCAAATCGTAGTCAAATATTTTTTTTGTCACGTATGTTATAATTAGAAAAAAAATTCATCTAAACAAAATAAAAGTCGTAATCAATTAATTAATTGGTGCAGCAAAAATTTCGGCGAGTTTATTTTCTAATTGTTTGCCGCGTAAATTTTTTGCAATAATTTTTCCAGTTTTATCTAAAAGATACGTTTGTGGAATTGACTGCACTTGATATAATTGAGCTGGTGCAGAGCTCCAGCCACCTAAGTCGCTTCCATGGTTTTTCCAAGCTAATTTATCTTTTTGAATGGCTTCTATCCATTTGTCTTTTCTCGAATCTAGTGAAACAGAAAAAATATCAAATCCTTTAGCATGATATTTATTATACAATGCTACAACATTTGGATTTTCTTGGCGGCAAGGGCCACACCAAGACGCCCAAAAATCGAGTAATACATAATTGCCTTGCAAATTTTTTAGTTGTATTGTATCGCCATTCGGATTCTCTAATATGATATTTGGTGCTTGCGTATTTATGGCAATACCTCCTTCATTTTGTGCCATTGCGGCTGCTTTATATTGTTCAGTCTGTTGATACCAATTGGCTATATATTTAGAATCAGGTTCTGCTTTATGTAATTTTTCTACTTCGTCAATAAGATATGGAATTTCTTCTTGCATAAAATCACCTAAGAAGCCTAATGCGAAGCAGGCAACGTCGTTTACTTCTTCTTTTTCGACAAATGATTTTATATATTTTACATATTCCGTTTTCTTTGAATTAAAAATTGGAATCAATGAATCTTTTGCATTTTCATTCGATTTAATTTGTGCTACAATGCCATCTAATGCCATAAAGTAAGATGCGGCATTTTTTTGCAAATCCTGAATAGATGCTGAGCCTTTACTTCCTTCCACACTATATTTTTCAAGATTATTATAATCAGCTTTTACTTGAATTTTATCTTTTTCTAAAATGTATAAAAAGATAGACTTTCTTGGATCGTCGCCAATGCGCAAACGATAAATTCCTTTTGAGGAATAGTTTTTAATCTCAAATGAATTATTAACAACACTTGTTGTGTCAATGACAGCAGGTATTTCAGTAGTAATGTCTTCTAGGAATACTTTTTGTCCGTTTGCATTTTGAATAGTTCCTTGAATCGTATAACCATTGAAATGTTTACATGAAACGAAAATAATGCTTGCAATAATAATTAGTACGCTTGTATTTAATAATCTTTTCATTTTTATTCTTTTATTGGAAACACAGAAAATGTGTAATTGTTATTTTAATAATTGTGCAATTAATTGCGTAGTTGTTTTTGGATCTGCAGCGCCTCTTGATAATTTCATGACTTCACCTATAAACAAATTCAAATTTCCTTTTTTGCCGTTTTTATATTCTTTAACTTTATCAGGATATTTTGCTAACGCTGCCTCAATCCATTTTGTTAATTCATCTTTATCGCTTGATTGAATTAAATTCAACGCTTCTGCCACCGCAATCGCCGATGATTTGTTTCCATCTGCAAATGCTTTAAAAATAGTTTTAGCACCAGATGAGCTTACAATATTATCATCTAAAAGTTGAATTATTTCTGCTAGTTGTTTGGCTTGCACTGCAAAATCTTTTAGCGAACAATTAATTTCATTCAACAATGATTTTACATCATTATTAATCCAGTTTGCGGCTGCTTTATAGTTTGAAGTATATTGAATAACTGCCATAAAATAATCAGCTGTTTCTTTATCATCAGTCAGCACTTGTGCGTCGTATGCAGTCAAATTATATGTTTGAGTGAACAGCATTTGCAAGGCTTTCGGCAATTGTGGCATTTGTGATTTTATTTGCTCTATTATTGAAGATGAAATAACAACTGGCGGTAAATCTGGTTCTGGAAAATAGCGATAATCGTGTGCATTTTCTTTGGAGCGCAAGGTGAAAGAGCTGGCATCAACAGGATCAAAACTTCGTGTTTCCTGATCAACTGTTCCACCATTTTCATAAATTTCAATTTGTCGTTTTACTTCTGCATCAATTGCTCGCTTTACATTTCGAATAGAATTCATATTCTTCACTTCCACACGGTTGCGATAGTTTGTTTCTCCTTTTAAACGAACAGAAACATTGGCATCACAACGCATAGAACCTTCTTCCATATTACCATCACAGACATCAAGATATCGAACCAATTTGCGTAATTCTGTCACATAAGCGTAGGCTTCATCACTACTACGAATATCTGGCTCTGAAACAATTTCTAGTAAAGGCACACCAGCACGATTTAAATCAATCAAAGAAAAATCTGGATCAAGTTCATGGTTGTTTTTGCCGGCATCTTCTTCCATGTGTATTCTAGATAATGCAATTTTCTTTGGCTCATTATTGACAACAATTTCCACAAAACCACCTACACAAATTGGCTGTCTATCTTGAGAAATTTGATAGCCTTTTGGAAGGTCTGCATAAAAATAATTTTTACGATCAAAGAAATTGACTTCATTTATATGGCAGTCTAAGGCAATTCCTAATTTAACAGCCAATTCAACAACCTCTTTATTTAATCTTGGAAGCGTTCCTGGTAAACCTACAGTAATTGGACTTATTTGCGTATTTGGTGCTGCGCCAAAAGTCGTTTCATCTGCAGCAAAAATCTTCGTTTTTGTATTGAGTTGAGCGTGTAGTTCTAAGCCTATTACTATTTCGTATTTATCTTCCATTTTTAAAAATTTACAAAGATACGCTAAGATTCTAAGAATATAATTGACATGTGAAATAAAAGAAAATATAGTACAATTTACCTGATTTAAAATTTAATAACACAATAACAAACAACTGATTATCGTTGACTTATAAAAATGGGTATGTTAAAAAATTGATTTATATCATAATATTTGGGCAATAATAAGCGTTGTTTAGTATATTTGTCCTGGGTTTTTATGTTAAAAAGTAAATATTATATACTAACGGTATTGGTGTGCATTCTTTTTATGTCATGTGAAAAGGAACAGCAACGATTGACTGATGCACCATCATCACCTGAGGATGCTATGGTAAAAACCAAATCAGAAAAAGGCATAACGGAAACCTATTATTACGATAGTCAAAAACGAATTTCGAAAATTTTATTCAATACAGGCACGACGTCGTATTTCCATGAGTTTACGTATTCGACAAATGAAATACAAGAGTATAAGAGCGAAGAACCGCGTTATGCACTAGAAGAAACCTTGCCAAATGGCGCTACGAAATACAATAGAAATTCTAATCCAATAGTATATAAATTGAATAAACAAGGTTATTATGTTGGTTTGAATTCATTTTACCAAACACAGAATATGGAATATGATGATGCTGGATTTATGCGCAAACAATCGTTAGGAATTCAAGATTATTCTATAAATGAAGATTATACAAACGATGGTAAAAATGTAGAAAAAATGATTGGTAAAGGATTTTCTTATGTAGGTGGAAATTTCACAATCAATCATTCATTCATTTATTATTCAGACAAAATAAATAGCATTGGCAATAGAAATTTTGGAAAATCATTTTTAGGAAAAAGTTCAACTAATTTACTGATGACTTCAATAGAAGATGGTGAAACCGCTGTATTTACTTATGAGTTTGATGCGAATCAGCGAGTAATTAAAAAGACGGAAACAAAGGGTTTGATTACTAATGTTACGACTTATACGTATTATTAATATTTGGTTTTTTATTTATTTGGTTACATAACATTCATTAAGTGCTGCTCTTACGAGTAGCACTTTTAATTTGACATATTATGAAACAATAAATGAATTAACTAGTAAGTATTAAAAAGCGTTCTTCTGCTTGCTTTAATACGGTATCAATTCCGCTAGCATCATTGCCACCAGCAGTAGCATAGAAAGCCTGTCCGCCGCCGCCGCCTTTTATTGCTTTGGCTAATTCTTTAACCATATTGCCTGCATGTAAATTATTTGATTTCACTAAATCATCAGAAATAATAATAGACAGTAATGGTTTTTCATTTACAATCGTACTGGCTACGAAGAATAAGTTTTCAAATTCATTTTTAAGATCAAATTGGATTTTCTTTAAGCTATCTGCATTTACGCCAACTACCTTTTCAAAAAGTACATTTGCACCATTTCTATTTGTTACTTTTGAGCGCAATTGTTGTTTGATAATTTCAACTTTTTCGTTTTGATATTTTTCTACTTCTTTTTTCAGTGAAGCATTTTCATCTTGTAAAACTTCTATTGATTTGACAGCATCTTTCGGATTTTTTAATGCTTCTTTGATAGCATTCAAATCGGATATTTTTGTACTTACATAAGCAAGTGCAGCTTCGCCACACACAGCTTCAATACGGCGAACACCAGCAGCTACTGCACTTTCCGATGTTATCTTAAACAATCCTAATTCGCCAGTTGCTCCAACATGTGTGCCACCACAAAGTTCGACACTATATTTTTCATCAATAATGACAACGCGAACAACATCGCCATATTTTTCCCCAAACAGTGCCATAGCACCTAATTTTGTTGCTTCCTCTTTTGGCATTTCTTTAATTACCACTGGAATATTCTCACGAATTTTTGCGTTTACTAATTGCTCTACATTTTCCAATTCTTCATTTGTCATTTTTGAGAAATGAGAAAAATCGAATCGTAAATATTCTGCATTATTTAAAGAACCTTTTTGCGCGATATGCTTTCCTAAAACTTGTTGTAATGCTGCTTGTAATAAATGCGTAGCAGAATGATGAATAGTAGTTTTTTTACGTATTTCGACATTTACATTTGCTATAATTTCTCCGCTCATATCAGCAGGAATCTCATCTGTAAAATGTACAATTAAATCATTTTCTTTTTTAGTATCTGTGATGAGTATTTTACTGTCTTTAAATTGTAAAATACCCACATCGCCAACCTGACCACCACTTTCTGCATAGAAAGGAGTTTTATCTAAAACAAGTTGATATTGTTCCTTTCCTTTGGCTTTAATTTTTCTATATTTTAAAATATTTGCTTTTGTTTCCAAGCTATCATAGCCAACAAATATTGATTGGCCATCACTCAATGTAATCCAATCATCGACATTTAATTCTGTTGCAGCTCTGCTGCGTTCTTTTTGTTTTTGTAACTCTGATTCAAATTCATTTTCGTCCACAGAAAGACCTTTTTCAGCCGCAATCAAATTCGTCAAATCGATTGGAAAGCCATATGTATCAAACAATTCGAATGCTGCTTTTCCTTCTATTATTTTATCTGATTCTTTAATAATATTATCTAACCTTTTAAGACCATTATCTAATGTTTTCAAGAAAGCATTTTCTTCTTCTAAAATTACTTTAGCTACGAATAATTCTTGTTTCTTCAGTTCTGGAAAAACATTTTCAAATTGCGTTGCCAACACTGGCACTAATAAATGCAAAAGTGGTTCTTTTTTATCTAAATAAGAGAAATAATATCTTACAGCTCTTCTTAAAATGCGGCGAATTACATAGCCTGCACCAGTATTGCTTGGCAATTGGCCATCTGCAATAGTGAATGCAACGGCGCGAATATGATCTGCAATCACACGAAAAGCAATAGCTTCCTTACTATCGCTTCTATCATATTTTTTTCCTACAATATTTTCTGTGCTTTGAATTGTGCCAGAAAACACATCTGTATCATAATTGGAAGACTTGCCTTGAAGTACGCGCACTAATCGTTCAAAACCCATGCCTGTATCGACATGCTTTGCAGGCAATTGTTCAAGGCTTCCATCTTTTTTTCTATTAAATTGGATAAATACATTATTCCAAATTTCTATTACCTGTGGATGATCTGCATTGACCAAGGTAGCGCCATCAATGGTTTTTCGTTCTTCATCTGAACGGCAATCAACATGTATTTCCGTACATGGACCGCAAGGACCCGTGTCGCCCATTTCCCAGAAATTATCTTTCTTATTACCCAATAAAATTCTGTCTTCAGCAATTACTTTTTTCCATTCATTATATGCTTCCATATCTTTTGGAATGTTTTCAGCTTCATTTCCTTCAAAGATGGTTACATATAATCTATCTTTTTCAAGTTTTAAAACTTCTGTCAGCAATTCCCAGCTCCAAGCAATCGCTTCTTTTTTAAAGTAGTCTCCAAAGCTCCAATTGCCCAACATTTCGAACATAGTATGATGGTAAGTATCAACGCCTACTTCTTCTAAATCATTATGTTTTCCGGACACGCGCAAGCATTTCTGAGTATCAGCAATACGTGGATGACTTGGCTTTCCGATGCCTAAGAAAAAATCTTTAAATGGTGCCATACCTGAGTTAATGAATAACAAGGTAGGGTCATTTTTCACCACCAAAGGTGCGGAAGCAACAATTTCGTGTTGTTTGCTTTTAAAAAAATCTAAAAATGCAGCGCGAATTTGTGAAGCTGTTAAACTACTTTTCATTCGGCAAAGGTAATGAATTGACACACAAATTAAAAGTGTGTTGTTTTAAGTAATGTTGACGCGTTTTTTAACGTAAAAAGTTATACTCGTTCAAAACGAGCTTTTATATCTGCTAAATTTCCTTTCGGAATAGCAGCAATCAATTTCTTCGTATATTCTTGTTGCGGATTGTTGTAAATTTCATCTGCAATTCCCATTTCTTCAATCTTTCCTTTATTCATTACAACCATTCTATCGCTCATAAATTTCACGACGGATAAGTCATGTGAAATGAAAATATAGGTAAACTTAAATTCTTCTCGTAATTGAATTAATAAGTTTAATACTTGTGCTTGCACTGAAACGTCCAAGGCTGATACGGATTCGTCGCAAATGATAAATTTTGGATTCAAAGCCAAGGCGCGAGCGATACAAATACGCTGACGTTGACCACCAGAAAACTCATGTGGATAGCGTTGGAAATGCTCTGGTTTCATATTTACCTTTTCCAGCAATTCAATCACTTTGTCTTTGCGAATCGCGTCATTGCTATATTTATTGTGCACTTGCATTGGTTCCAAAATTGCATTTCCAATTGTCATTCTCGGATTTAGTGAAGAATATGGATCTTGGAAAATAATTTGCATGTGTTCGCGCAATTCTTTTAAGTCTTTCTGGCCAAGATTAAAAATATCTTTTCCGTCAAAAATTGCTTTGCCTCCTGTTGGTTCAATTAAGCGTAATATTGTTCTTCCTAATGTTGTTTTACCACAACCACTCTCACCTACTAAGCCCAATGTTTCACCTTCGTGTACATCGAATGTCACATCGTCAACTGCCTTTACATAATCAAGTGGTTTACCAAACATATTGGTTTTATTGGGAAACCATGTTTGAATATTTTTCAATTGCAGAATAGGTGCATGTTGTTGTAAATCATTGAATCTTTTTTCCGTTTGTTGTTGGCTTACTACAAATGCATCTACCAATGCATGCATATCTGCTGCTTTTTCCAAAATAGCACCCTCTTTTTCTTCCATAAAATCTGCGATGACAGGCAATTTAGAAAGACGTTTTTCAAGCGGTGGACGACAAGCTAATAATCCTTTTGTATATGGATGTTTTGGATTTGAAAAAATATCGACAACAGAACCTTGTTCCACAATTTTACCTTTATACATTACCACCACTCTGTCAGCAATTTCGGCGATTACACCTAAATCGTGTGTGATAAAAATGGTTGACATGCCTGTTTGTTTACTCAAATCATTGATAAGTTCAAGAATAGTTTTCTGAACGGTAACATCTAATGCCGTCGTAGGTTCGTCAGCAATTAAAATTTTAGGTTGACAACTCATTGCCATTGCAATCATGACACGTTGTTTTTGTCCACCTGACAATTGATGAGGATATGCTAATAAAGCGCGTTTAGGATCTGGTAATTTTACTTGTGCGAATAATTCAAGTGTCTTTTTCTCCGCTTCATCTTTTGAAATTTTCTGATGCAACATAATGGCTTCCATCACCTGATTGCCACAAGTAAATACTGGATTTAATGAGGTCATTGGTTCTTGGAAAATCATAGAAATTTCATTTCCTCGATAAGCGCGCATTTCATTATCTGGTATTTTCACTAAATCAATAGCTGTTTTTCCATCGCGATAATAATTAATTTGTCCGCCTGTTATTTTACCTGGTGGATTAGGAATTAAACGCATGATAGAAAGAGAGGTAACCGACTTACCAGAGCCTGACTCGCCAACTATACCAATAACTTCTCCTTTATTGACTTGAAAGGAAACATCATCGACAGCCTTAACTATACCATTTTCAGTGTTGAATTCAGTCACCAAGTTTTTCACATCTAAGAGTAATTCCGCCATGTTGTATTTTTAATTTTAGAAGAAGTAGATTATTATTTGAATAGCAAAAGAAAACTGATTATTAATTTACTATTCTAATATTCGATTCCGAAATTAAGGATATTCCTTTCAATTTTAAAACTATTTGTGCAACTGTAAGCACATCTTTTTGACAATAGGTCTTGATTCGCTCCAATCCTTGCTCTTGCCAATACACTTTTCCAACATCTTTTCCAGAAATATCGTCTTTTGGCGAAGGTATGCCTAAGCAAAATGCTAATAATTTTAGTGAAATATAGTTTTTATAATCACCAAACTTCCAGAAATCCATCGAGTCGAGCAAACCAGCTTCCCAAGGTTTTTTCATTTGTAAGCTTTCTAAATATGCTGGCAATTTTAGATTATTCATGATTAATCGGCGACAAATATAAGGCACATCGAACTCTCGGATATTATGTCCACACAATGCAATATTGCGATTGCTTTTGAATTGTTCTTGTAAAAAACTAGTAAAATCAGTGAGTATTTTCACCTCATTATCACCATAAAAAGAGCGCAACGTAAACTCTTGAAACATACCTTCTGCTGTGATACGACCAACAGAAATACAAATTATTTTACCAAACTCAGCAAAGATTGCAGCATTATTAAAATAGTAATTGGCAACAGACTCATCTTCACTCCTTTGTTTGCCTTTTTTCTCTTCCCATAATTCTTGCTCGTATGGCGTTAAGTTATTAAAATCAGACACATTGGGAACTGTTTCAATATCGATAAAGAGCACATCAGTAAGTTTAATATTTTCGAGCATATCTTTAGAATTGTGTTGAGTTGACAGATGAATTATTCACAATATATAACGTTTTGTGTATATTGTGTAAGGAATTTTATAGTAAATTTGCAAAACGTAAACAAAAAAAAACACTTATGAGCGAATTAGAAAACGGAGGTTCAAACTCCAACAGCAAGGTACATGCTATGTACATTTTACTAATTGCCTTATTGATTGGTGGATTAGTATATACTAATTTAAAATTAAAAAAATCAAAAGAGACTATTGTCGTCACTGAAAAACAACGTGATGATGTGACTACGTTAAAACAAGAACTAGACAAAAAGTATGCAGAGTCTTTACAAGAAATTGAGAGCTACCGTGCTGAAAATGCTGGATTAGACAGCTTATTGACTGTAAAAGAGCAAGAATTGAGCGCTAAAAAAGCAAAAATTGATGCTTTGTTAGGTCAGATTTCTACGTTAAAATCAGGCGATGCCACTAAATCGAAATTATTGGCTGATGCACAAGCATTAATAGCACAAATGGAAAGCGATAAAGCACATTTACAAGCGTCTATCGATTCATTACTCACTGTTAATAAAGCCTTATATCAAGAGCGTGATAGCTTAGGCAACGAACTTACTACGACTACACAACGCAAACAAGAGTTAGACGAAGAAAATCAAAAAATGAAAGATAGAATAGACAAAGCGTCTATTTTAAGCACTGCAAATATTCAATCAACACCTATTCGTATAACGAAAAAAGGAAAAGAAGATGAAGTAAGCAAAGCAAAAGATGCAGAAAAACTGCGTGTATGCTTTGATTTATTACAAAATAAAATTGCACCAAGTGGACAAACTGCTATTGAAGTTAGAATTATATCTCCTGATGGCACCACTATCCAAATGCAAAATTTAGGAAGTGGCACATTCAAAGAAGCTACTACAGGCAATGAAATTCCATTTACTTATAGCATTTCTCCTGACTATCAAAATGAATCTAAAACAGTATGTTCTTATTGGGCACAAACTTTCAAATTTGCACCAGGAAAATATTCTGTAGAAATTTATGAGAAAGGATTTTTGATTGGTCAATCATCTTTCTTAATGAAATAATATAATATAAGCTACCTTTATAGGCAGCCTGTATGGCTGCCTTTTTTTATATTAGTATGAAATCTCCATTTTACAGAGGAATATTTTTTGTTTTCTTAGGTGCAATATGCTTCTCAACGAAAGGCATATTCGCAAAATTAGCGTTTCGATATAATGTTGATGGCTTGCAAATATTGATGTTGCGCATGTTGTTTGCCTTGCCGTTTTACGTTGCCATTCTATTACATGAAATGCGTAAAGAAAAGAAAGCCATTAAACGTAGAGATTGGTCAGATGTAATTTTATTAGGATTAATTGGTTATTACTTGGCAGCATTATTCGATTTCTTAGGCTTACAATATGTGAGCGCTTCTTTAGAACGAAATATCATTTTCACCTATCCAACTTTTGTATTGTTGATGTCAAAAATATTCTTCAATAGGAAAATAAGTAACATACAAATTACTGCTGTTGTCATTTGCTATATAGGCATTCTATTGGCTTTTTATTCCGACAGAGCAGCTTATGTATCTTCGAACTTAACAAAAGGTACAATTTACATTCTATTAAGTGCACTAACCTATGCTTTATATTTAGTAAAAAGCGATAAATTGATAAATAACATTGGCACTATTCGATTTACCTGTATTTCGATGATTGTATCATGCTTGGCTGTATTATTCCATTTTACTTTTATTCATGGTTTTGATATTTTTAATTTCGCCAAAGAAGTATATTTTATTGGTCTTGCAATTGCCATCATCAGCACTGTATTGCCATCTTTTTTAATGTCAAAAGGTATTCAATTGATAGGCTCATCAAATATGGCAATTGTTGCCAGTATTGGACCAATTGCAACAATATTCCTATCTTATTACATACTACAAGAGCAATTTACATTCTTACATTTGATAGGTACTTTATTAGTGTTAGCTGGTGTTTTAATGATTAGTATTAAAGGAAATAATAAAGTAGTAGAATAACTTGTAATATTTTTGTAAACCTTGTAACAAATTAAAAGGTTCATTAAAAAAGAATATTTATTTCAAACACACACTTGCTAATAAGATTTGATTATTTTAGTCGTATAAAAAAAAATGTATGTTTCAGAATGATTTATTTAAAGGAAAAATAGTTTTAGTTACTGGCGGTGGAAGTGGCATTGGTTATGCCATTGCAAAACAATATTTAGCATTAGGTGCAACCGTATATATCGCTTCTCGTAATGCTGAAAAAATTGCGAAAGCCATTACGGAATTAAAAGAAATTGGTGATGTAAGAAGTGCAATTGCCGACATACGTGAAACCGCACAAATAGAAAATCTAGCTAATCAAATAAAAGAAGAAGTTGGCAGATTAGATATTTTAGTAAACAATGCAGGTGGGCAGTTTCCATCGGCAGCAGAAAACATATCGTACAACGGTTTCCGTGCCGTTGTCACCAATAATTTAATTGGCACTTTCTATGTCACACAAATTATGGCGAAAACATTTTTCATTCCTCAAAAAGATGGAAATATTGTCAATATTATTGCTAATATCTTCAGAGGATTTCCTGGCATGGTGCACACAGGAGCTGCTCGTGCTGGCGTTGACAATATGACTAAAACATTAGCCATTGAATGGGTTCGATATAATATTCGCGTCAATGCTATAGCGCCTGGAATTATTCAATCATCAGGAATGGACACTTATCCGCCAGCTATAATAAAAGGCATCGAAAAAAGCATACCTAACCAAAGAATGGGCACAGTCGATGAAGTAGCTTATCCTGTTTTATTTTTGTCATCGCCTATGGCATCCTACATTAGTGGCGAAACATTATACGTAGATGCTGGCAACAGACTCTGGGGCGACCAATGGAAAATGTGGAGTGAATCACTGACGTAAAACATTACAAACAAAAGAACTATATATTGTTATTATGTCTAAAAAATATTCATAATAGCAAATTAAGATATTATGCAGTTAAAAGGAACCTATCAAGAAATTTGGCAAATCTCCTATCCTATTATTTTAGGAAGTTTAGCACATTCCATCAATCAATTAATTGACACTGCTTTTTTAGGTCATTCATCAAAAGTGGCATTGGAATCGATTACGCTAGCAGGTATTTACTATTTCGTATTTGTATTTATTGCCGGCGGATTAGCACGTGGTTGTCAAGTAATATTAGCACGATATAGCGGTGAAAAAAGAGACGATAAAATTGGAGTTGCATTTGATCATTTAATTTTAATTGCACTTATTTTATCTGTATTTTTAATGTTGTTTTTTAAATATGCCACGCCTTATGTATTAGCATTTGTAGTCAAATCCGTAGCAATACAAGAGTCAGCCATGGCTTATATCAACATGATGAATTACGCAGTAATTCCGGTTGTTTTAGGCTTTTGTTTTAATGGATTTTACACTGGAATAGGCAAAACGAAAATTATTACTTTAGCTACTGTCTTCATGGCTATCACCAATATCATTTGTGGCTATATTTTTATCTTTGGCAACTTCGGATTTTCTCCAATGGGCATAAAAGGTGCAGGCATTGCAACGGCAATTGCCGACACCGTCTTGTTTTTAGTGTACTTATGTTATTTTCTCAATAGAAAACATCATAAAAAATTCAACGCATTTACATTTAAGCAGATTTATTTTAAACAATTTTATACAATTATCAGACTCTCTACGCCTATCATTTTACAAAATTTAATCGGCATCGGTTCTTGGTGGTATTTCTTTCTATCTATAGAAAAAATAGGCGAGCACGAATTAGCAATATCCGGAATTTTAAAAAGTTTATTCGTGTTTATCGGTATTCCCGTGTGGAGTTTAGCCAGCACAAGCAACACACTCATCAGCAATATCATAGGACAAGGCAGAATCGACGATGTGGTGCCAGCATTAAAAAAAGTATTGACATTCTCTGTTGGAATTTCATTAAGTATAAATTTAATTATTGTGCTTTTTCCACATCAAATATTATCCATTTTTACAAATGATACACAATTAATTCAAGACACAATCGCACCTTTTTACACACTAATGATTGCATTATTATTTTTTTCGTCTGGAATGATAATGAATTTAGGTATCACTGGCACAGGCGCAACTTTTATACCTACTATTGTAGAAATATTTTGCTGTTTATTTTATGTGCTGTATTGCTATTATTTTGTACAAATAAAACAAAGTCCATTATATATTTGTTGGGGCTGCGAAGTCGTATATTGGCTTACATTATTGGTATTTACAACTACCTACTGGAGCACAGGAATATGGAGAAAATATATAAAAAATATCGACTCCATTTCGAAATAAATACATTTTTAAAAAAGAATAACTACTATTATTTTTTATTCCAAATCGTAATGCTTAATTTGTAAATCGAATATTTATGTATGTCGGAGCAACAAAAACAATGGTTTGAGGTTTGGTTTGATTCCCCTTTATATCATTTATTATATAAAAATAGGAATAACGAAGAAGCAGCATTTTTCATTGATAATGTCATCAATCATTTGCAAATCGACTATGGCAACATCTTAGATTTAGCTTGTGGAAAAGGCAGACATGCACATTACTTAGCCGAAAAAGGTTTTAATGTCGTTGGTGTAGATTTAGCGAAAGAAAGCATCAACTATGCTAATACATTGTACCAACTTCCTAATTTAGAATTTTATGTACATGATATGCGTTTGCCATTTCGCATAAACTACTTTGATTATATTTTCAATTTTTTCACCAGTATCGGATATTTTTCAGATATAAAAGAAAATGAAAAAGTATTTCAAAGTATGCACTTAGGCCTGAAAGATGGAGGATACATTCTTATTGATTTTATGAATGCAGAAAAAGTCATCAACAATTTAGTTCCACGCGAAAACATAATCATTGATGAACATCATTTTTATATACGAAGAGAAGTCGTAAATGGCAAAATTATAAAGCATATACAAATAGAAAAAGGTGATAACATGTGGATGTTTAAAGAAGAAGTACAAGCTTTAAAGCAACACCATTTTCATACATTTTTAAACAATACTGGTTTTACATTGGTGAAAGAATTTGGCGATTATAACCTTCAAGCATTTCATCCAAAACTTTCAAATAGATATATTTTATTGGCAAAGAAAGCATAATTTATGAGCAAGGTAATTGTAATAATAGGCGCAGGACAAGGCATTGGAAAAGCTGTGGCAACGCAATTTGGAAAACAAGGGTTTTCAATTGCGTTAATCGCTCGCAAAAGTGAAAAATTAGAAATTTTAAAACAGCAACTAATTGCTGAAGGCATTGATGCGCATGCATTCACAGGCGATGCAGGCGATCCAGAGTCGATGCGTGAAGCTTTTAATCAAATATGGGAAATTTGGGAACACATAGACACCATCCATTACAATGTAGCTAAAATAAAAAATGTAAATATTGCGATAGAAACTGCTGACGGTCTAACGCGAGATTTTAAAATAAATGTTGCCAGTGTGATGACTGCTTTACATCTCGTTTTGCCCGACATGGAAAAAAAAGAGAAAGGTACTATTTTATTAACTGGTGGTGGCTTCGCACTAGAGCCTAATCCCGATTATGGTTCATTAGCTATCGGAAAAGCAGGCATTCGCAATCTTGCTGCCTCTCTGCATCAAGCATTAAAATCAAAAAATATTTTTGTTGGAACCGTAACAGTATGTGGTTTGGTTTCACCAAATGCTGAAAAACATACACCTGCTAACATCGCAACTCAATTTTGGAAACTATATACGGAAAGAAATGAATTTGAAATTCAGTTTTAATGGATAGTTTACTGCAACTCGATTATTCCATTTTTCATTTTATTAATCATACGATTAGCAATAGCTTCTTAGATGTATTGCTGCCATTCTTACGACACGCAAACAATTGGATTCCATTATATATTTTCTTAGCAATTTATTTGTTGTACAAATATAATATCGAAGCACTAAAATATATTTTATACATCGTCCTTGCTTTTGCTTTAGCAGATTATATTTCAGCAGGCATCATTAAACCTTTCGTTGCAAGATTACGCCCATGTCATTCAGCATACTTGCAAGCAAATTTATTGCTAGGGCATTGTGGTGGCAAATGGAGTTTTCCATCAACACATGCTACAAACCATATTGCTATAGCTTTGAGTATTGTAATGGCGAATATTTTCACCAAAAGATGGATAAATTTATGTTGGATCATTTGGGCAATTGCAATAGGATTTGCACAAATTTATGTAGGTGTTCATTTTCCAAGTGATGTATTAGCTGGAATTATATTAGGCAGTATGATTGCCTTTATCAATTGGAAATATATTTTACCAGCAATTGAAAAAATGTATGAAAGACTTTTGATACGGTAAAAAAAGTAGGGACAATGATGGGGCTCGAACCCA
>JADKZZ010000099.1 GCA_020848475.1 Chitinophagales bacterium
TCAAGGACACGACCGCGCTCACTACACTCACAATTGTAGGTTTTATTGCAAGAAGATACACTTATCGCTATAATCGAAAGTAGAGCTAAGAATAATCGATTTTTTTTCATGTTTCTGTATTATTAGTTTAAAGATACAAATCTTTGATAAAAATGAAAAAAAATAGTTTAGCTATTTTGAAACAAGCTAAAAAAAATGAACTATCCTTGTAAAAAAGTATTTTTACAGCATGCTTGACAAGACAGAAGGCATCGTACTCCGACAAGTTAGATATGCAGAATCTAGCATGATTATTTCCATTTTTACACAAAAGTATGGTTTGCTCAGTTTTATGGTGCAAGGTGTGCGCAGTAGTAAAAGCAAACAGAAAGGCAATATGTTGCAAGTGTTGAATATTTTAATGCTAGATATTTACCTCAAAGAACAACGCAACTTAAATAGAATAAAAGAACACAGCGCAGCTTATATTTATAAAAATATTCCGAATGATTTTGCGAAGCAAAGTATTGGTATTTTTTGCATCGAGTTGATATCAAAATGTATAAAAGAACAGGAAGTCAACGAACGATTATATCAATACTTAGTAGCATTTTTAATCGACTTAGACAACACTAAAGAGCGTATAGAAAATAAGCCTTTGTTTTTTTTATTGGAAATGGCGAGTATTTTAGGCTTCGAGCCCTCTTTGCAAAATATATTGCATGGCATTTATTTTAATTTGGAAAGTGGCAGATTTGAAGACAACAACAGTCATACTCAGAATTGCTTATCAGCACATGAAACAGAATTATTGAAAAAGTTAATAGCCATGTATTATGAAAAAAACGATTGGCAATTTAACAGTATGGAACGAAAGATTTTGTTAGATAAATTATTGCTCTACTTCCGTTGGCATATTGCAGAATTTACAACACTAAAATCGCCGGCAGTTCTAAGTGAAATTTTGAGATAATTGTTGTGCTTTTATAAGCCACCAACTTTTAGTTTTTCTGCATTTTCTTCGAAAGTAAGCTTATCTATGATGTCTTGTAAATCGCCATTAACAATCTCCGATAAGTTATATAAAGTAAGATTGATTCTATGATCAGTAACACGACCTTGCGGATAATTGTAAGTTCTAATTTTTGCGCTTCTATCGCCTGTGCTTACGAGTGTTTTACGCTGTTTGGCAATCGCTTCATTGTGCTCATTTAGTGCTTTTTCATACAAGCGTGTACGCAATACTTTCAATGCACTTTCGTAGTTTTTATGTTGTGAGCGACCATCTTGACACTCGGCGATTATACCTGTAGGCAAGTGCGTTAGACGCACGGCAGACTCAGTTTTATTAACGTGCTGACCACCTGCACCTGATGCACGATAAACATCTTTTTTAATATCAGACATATTGATTTCAACGTCCACTTCTTCAGCCTCAGGCAAAACGGCCACAGACGCTGCAGAAGTATGCACACGACCTTGCGATTCTGTTTCAGGCACACGTTGTACACGATGCACGCCTGATTCGTATTTCAATACGCCATACACACCATCGCCAGAAACCTCAACCACAACCTCTTTATAACCACCTGCCGTTCCCGCATTTTCGTTCATAATTTCGGTTGTCCAGCCTTTATTTTCACAGTATTTCAAATACATGCGTAGTAAATCGCCAGCAAATATACTGGCTTCATCGCCGCCAGTTCCAGCACGAATTTCGAGAATGGCATTTTTTTCGTCTTCCGGGTCTTTCGGTATTAATAGATAGCGAATTTCGTCTTCTAAGTTTGGCAATTGTGCTTGCTGCTCGTCGAGCTCTGCTTTGGCAAGCTCACGCATTTCTGCATCTTTTTCTTCCGATAAAATCTGTTTGTTAAAATCGATATTGGAAAGCAAATTCTTGTACGTCAGATAGGCATTTACAATTGGCTCTAAATCTTTATATTCTTTAGAAGTCTTTTTAAATTTTTGCATATCGCTCACCACTTCAGGGTCGCTTAGTTGCGATTCCAAATCTTTATATCTGAAATAAATGAGTTCTAACTTATCTAACATAATTCAAAAAATGCGTGCAAAAATACAATATTACTCGTGAATTTCGGCACGAAAGTGTGTATTTGTATAAAAAGTAATTATTATATTGTGTTAAAATCATAATTTATGGATTCACAAGACACTGGCTCTTTGACGGCAATAATTGCTGCATTAGGCATTTTTTTCTTATTCTTTTTTCTATTGTCGATTTTTTTTATTTTTTGTCACTGGAAAATATTTACCAAGGCAGGTCGTAAAGGTTGGGAATGTCTCATTCCATTTTACAATCTATATGTTCAATTACAGATTACCAAGCAGCCTACTATTTGGTTATTATTTTTCCTCATACCATTTGTAAATATCTATTTTGGTATAAAGCACGTACATGGTCTTTCCTTAGCCTTTGGAAAAGATGTAGGCTTTACAATTGGCTTGCTATTCGTGCCATTTATTTTTATTCCAATATTAGCATTTGGTAGCGCACAATACGTATATAATCAAGATGAAAATCTATTGTTTAATGAGATACAAGAAATCAAATAAGTTGAATACTAGCGATAGATGAAAATTTTATTACACTCATAAAATATCAAGCTTTTTATAGTATCAATCGATTTGTGACTGATTTTCGTCTTGGTATAATAATTGTGGTTTAATTAATTTCTCATTCCTCTATCTGCTTTATATGTTAGCTTCTGATGTAACCAATATTCAATATTTTGTACAAATAGTCAAAGAAATTCGACCTCACAAAAACAATCAAAGCGAAGTAGCGAATCAGCATATACAAACATTTATTCATCGCTTAGAAAATAATGCTACAGCCTTACATGAATTTAGAAGTCAATGTCAAATTTTAATTCAGCAATCGAGCTTACAGGAAATATTTTCTGACAACAACGATGTATTTGGCAGTGTAAATATTTTTGAACAGTTAGCAAAAGATATTAAATATCGATTCTTAGCGCCCTTAATCGACAGCAGTTCTTTAAACTACAAGCTCAGCATTATATTTTCCAAAAAGACAGATTACATTTGGATAAATTCGATACGCGATGAACATTGGATTCGTTTATTTCAACTCAGTGGAATTGACAATCAATTTGCTGAAGCTTTCATTTTTAAAAAAATACAGAATGCCGCTATGATGCTGTCGTATAAAATTGCAGCATTAGGTCTTGACAATGAATTCCTCAACAGATTTGCGATGGAAGACGAATTGATTTCTCCATTTATAGAACAAAATAAAGAACTTGTTTTTTATATTGACAATTTTACTACTCACACATCAGAATTAGCTTCGCTTAGCAATACCAACAAACAAATAGTTGTGTTATTGCAACAATGCATGGAAAGTATTCAAAAAATAAGAAAGAACACAACAAGCTATGGCACGAGTTTAAGGCAAACCTATTTACTGAACAAAACTGCTGTAAACATTGAGCATTTGAAAATTTTGCTCGACATTTATGATGTCGCAGATTTTAATTTAACACGATTGGTATGTTTCTTTAAAAATGCTGTTTACAATGAAAACAATAGATATAGCATTAGGCACACCTTGTCGAAAAACATAGGCCATCTCGCTTACCAAATAGCAGAACATAAAGGAACAGTAGGTGAACATTATATTACGAGTAAAAAAGAGGAATTTGTTCATCATTTCAAAGCCGCATTTGGTGGTGGCTTTATCATTACCTTGATGGTATTCTTGAAAGTAGGAGCTTCTACCTTTCCTATTACTGATTTTTGGAAGGCCATTTTATATAGCATCATATATGCCTCTGGCTTTGTGCTTATTCATCTACTTGGCTTTACGGTGGCCACCAAGCAGCCAGCGATGACAGCATCTGCATTAGCAAAAGAATTAGATAAAAATAAAAATGGAATCAATAACTTGCAAAATATTGCTTTGTTAATGGCACAAGTGAGCCGCAGTCAAATTATTGCCATATTTGGGAATTTAGCCTCCGTGTTTCCTGTTACACTATTTATTACTTGGCTGCTGCACTCCTGCTTTCATTTTGCGGTAAGCGATGCCGACCATGCAATGCATTACCTTAAAGAAATCCATCCTTTGTATGCACTAAGTGCGTGGTATGCAGCCATTGCTGGGTTTTATTTGTTTGTATCTGGTATCATTACCGGCTATTTTGATAATACTGTTATTTACAGCAGAATTCCAGAGCGCATAAGACAAAAAACCACTTGGAAAAAATTCTTAGGCGAAAAAAGGCTGGCGCAATTAGCCAATTATTTACAACATAATTTAGGTTCAATAATGGGAAATATAATGATTGGTTTTTTCTTAGGAACAGCAACATTTATTGGCACAACACTAGGTTTGCCATTTGACATTCGACACATTACCATTTCTACAGGTTTATTTGCCATAGCTATAGAAACTTTACATTTTCAAATCGCATTGAACATGCTATTTGGCGTATTGCTCGGACTATTTGGCATAGCATTATTTAATGTAATTTCGAGTTTTGGTTTCGCATTTTATGTTGCCTTAAAATCAAGGAATATAGACAGTAGCGAATTAGCACAACTGCCTCTTATTTTATGGCAATATTTTATAAAACATCCATCAGATTTTATTTATCCGCCAAAAACAGAACGCACGGTTGAAAATGTATTTGGTAAAGCAGATTAAAAACCCATTGCTTTTTTCCCTTTCTGTATAATAGTCGTATATCCTTCCGGAAGCGTGCGTGCAATATTGTCTAACAACTTAGCATCAGCACCAATTAAAATGCGTGCGTTATTGCGTTCAACACCGCGAATGATTGTTTTTGCTGCACTTTCTGGCGATGTACGTTCCAACATTTTTTGGAATATGCGTTCTTCATTCGCATCGTGTTTGTAATGAACTGCATTCTTGTAAATATTTGTGTTTATGCCACCAGGATGCACACTATGTACTTGCACATTGGTATCGTACATTTCTGCACGCAATGATTCTGTAAAACCGCGCACTGCAAATTTTGTCGTGCAATATGGCACTTGGTCTGGCATGCCTATTAAACCAAAAAGGCTAGAAATATTCACGATTACGGCTTCTGGTCGTGCTATTAATGTTTCTAAAAATAATTTTGTATGCAATACAACTGCATATACATTTACATCCATCAATCTATTAAAATCTTCCATCTTCACATCGCGGAAAGAAATTTTTCCTAATGCAAAACCAGCATTATTAAATAATAAATCAATGTGTTCGTGTTCCTTCAACACTTTAGTACAAAAAGCAGTAACTGCTTTCACATCAGAGACATCAACTACATAAGTATGGCATTGTGCACCTATTGTTTCTACTCGTTTTTTTGTATCTGCTAATCCTGTTTCATTTTTATCTGATAACACTAAAATTGCGCCTTTCTTCGCTAATTCAATGGCTAATGCTTGTCCAATACCTGAGCCCGCACCAGTAATTACGGCTATTTTGTCTCTGAAATTTCTCATTTTTTAAAAATATTTGTCACAAGGTATTGATTCAAGTCAATTAATGCACTTTACAAAGGTGAAAAATGACAATTTCGTATTTTTTTACTAATTTTAACATGCCGATAAACAAATAGGAGCGATATTTGTATATACAATTATAAATGTCAACAATGAATTTAAGATTTTTTTCTATAGCAAGTATTTTACTTTTTAGTGCGTTTACACTATTCGCTAAAAATGATGTTGCTGTAAAAGAAACGACAATCAATGCGCAAAAAAGTAGCATTGAGTGGATTGGCAAAAAAGTACTCAGCCAACATAGTGGCAAATTAAATATTAAAAGTGGTGCACTTAGCACAAAGAATGGAATATTAGGCGGTGGCACATTCACAATCGATATGACATCTATCACTTGCGACGACATTAAAGATGCTGATTACAATAAAAAATTAGTGGGTCACTTAAATAGTACTGATTTTTTTAATGTTGCGGAGCATCCAACAGCAATAGTTAAGATAACAAAAGTGTTAAAAATTAATAATAAAGCTAATGCGTACAACCTTACTGCTGATTTAACAATCAAAGGTATTACCAATAGTATCACATTTCCAGCCACTTTTGAAAAGAATGGAAATGTATTTGAAGGAAATGCAAACATCACTATAGATAGAACGTTATGGGACATTAAGTATAAGTCCGCTAACTTCTTCGAAGGACTTGGCGACAAAGCCATCAAGAACGAGATTGAGTTGAAAGTGAATATTGTATCTAATTAATTTTGAACTCTATTGATTGCCGAGAGGCAATTGGGTTTTTCATAGTTTTATGGTTTTTGTGGCTTGTCCGATCCTTTGGGTCGGACAAGTCATTATTTAGACTAAGTGTTTTTGAAAAAAATCTAGGTTAAAGCTGCTGTAAATCCACTAATTTTTTATACTCGCCTTGCAATTGCAGTAGTTGTTGATGCGTTCCGCTTTCGATAAGCTCACCTTCTTTTAATACCAAAATTTCATCTGCAAGTTGTACTGTAGAAAGTCTATGTGCAATAATGATTGCAGTTTTATTCTTCCATAAATTTTGCAAGGCATCTTGCACTAATTTTTCTGAATTGCTATCCAAGTGGGAAGTTGCTTCGTCTAAAATCAAAATGGGTGCGTCTTTGTAGATTGCACGAGCAATAGATAAACGTTGTTGTTCGCCGCCACTAATCTTAGTGCCATTATCACCGATTAATGAATCATACTGCTGAGGCATTTTCTGAATAAAAATATCTGCGTGTGCCTGTTTGGCTGCGTGCACAATCTGTGGCTCATTTACGAGCAAACCGAAAGCAATATTATTGCTTACTGTATCATTGAACAATGTAGTGTGCTGCGTTACCAAAGCCATTTGACTTCTGAGCGCTTGCTGCTTATAGTTTTTTATATTAACGCCATCAATTAAAATTTCGCCTGAATCAATGTCAAAAAAGCGCAACAACAATTGAATAAATGTTGACTTTCCGGCACCAGAAACACCGACTATCGCCACTTTTTTACCCTTAGGTATTGTTATAGAAATATTTTTTAAAACCGTTCTTTCATGGTAAGCAAAACAAACATTTTTGAACTCTATTTTATCTTTAAAATCTAATAATGGCAATGCTTGTGCGATATCATTTACTTTATTTTCTTCTTGAAGCACTTCTTCAATTCGTCTAAGCGATGCCATGCCTTTCTGTATAAAATAAAATGCATTTGAAAATGCTTTTGCTGGTTGTATAATTTGTGAAAAAATCACAATAAAGGCAATAAAAGCCTCTGCACTTAGTGGCGATGTATGATGAATAATCATTTTGCCGCCAACATATAACACCACTACTACGACGCTAATGCCTAAAAATTCAGACAATGGCGTGGACAAATCTCGCTTGCGTATCATACTTGTACCTACTCTGTTGTGCTGTTCGTTGATATTTCTAAATTTATTAGAAAAACTTTGCTCAGCGGTAAAAGATTTTATTACTCTAATACCAGAAATTGTTTCGTCAACGATAGAATTGAGTACACCTTGTAAATGTTGCGCTGTCGAGGAAGCACGTTTTAATGTTTTACCTATTTTACCAATAAAATAGCCAGAAAGCGGCAAGATAATCAACACAAACAAGGTAAGTTTTGGACTCAAAATTAGCATGGTAAGCAAGGTAGCAAGTATTGTTACTGGCTCTTTGAATGCTACTTCTACAAAATGCAAAATGCCGTATTCAACTTCTTGCACATCATTCGTTAATCGCGTAAGCACATCTCCTTTTCGCTTATCAGAAAAATATAAGACCTGCAAGTGTAGAATTTTATCGTATAATTCTTGTCTAATAGTGCTGGCAATACCTGTACGCATCGAAGCTAAAAAATGAACTGCTGAATATCGAAATACATTTTTGACAAGAAATACAAAAACAGTAAATAGGCAAATAAATAACAACGCCTGTGACTTGCCTGCTTCTATCGTGTCAGCACTTTGTATATATTGAATAACTTTATTGTTAAAGCTTGTTCCAATAAATTCTTTTAATGAAGTAATACCAAACGAAGATGCCTCCACATGCTGCAACACCATCTTATCTGCATTAAAAATGAGATTTAAAAAAGGAATTAACATCAAAAAAGAAAAAATCGAAAAGATGGTGGAAAGTAAGTTAAATATTATATTGAGTGCAATATTTGGAATATATGGCTGGCAATACCTTAATAAACTACGTAAGTCCTTCATTATAGCAAAGATATTATTTACTTTTGTTTTATGGAATCTATAAAACAAAGACAAGTAGCCAAAACCATACAAATTGCCATGAGCGAGGTGGTGCAGAAAGATTTAGGTGGCATTTTGGGTGGCGCGATGCTCACCATTTCGGGCGTGCGTGTTACACCTGATTTATATACTGCTCGAATTTATGTAAGTATTTACAACCACGCTAAACCTGATACCGTTTTAGACAATCTCGATAAAAACAATAAAATGATTCGAGGACTGCTAGGCAATAAAATTAAAAACAAAGTACGCTCTATTCCGCAATTAGAGTTTTTTAAAGATGACACTTTAGAAGATGTCCAAAATTTGGAGCGCATTTTTAGTGAAATAAAAAAGAAAGATGCTGAAATTGAGAAAATGAGAGGAAAAAATGATGAAAACGAACAGTAGGTAATGTAAATAAACGAATTTGAATCTCGAACTCAACATAGCCAAACGATACTTATTTAGTAAAAAATCTACCAATTCGATTAATATCATCTCATTGGTAAGTGGTGCTGCTATGTTGTTTGGAACGATGGCCTTGATTTTAGTACTTTCTGTTTTCAATGGCTTAGAAGATTTGGTAAAATCATTATATGCTGTATTTTATCCTGACATTGCCATCACTGTGAAAACTGGCAAAACGTTTGAAATTACAAATGAGCTTCGCCAACAACTCAATACTATCGACTACATCGATGCATTTAGTTTTACCTTAGAAGAAAATGCACTTTTAGAATATGCTGAACAACAGCATATTTGCACAGTCAAAGGCGTGGACAAAAATTATTTTAAAGTCATCAATAAATTTGATACGTTTATTATTGCAGGCAAAAAAATATTACAAAAAGACAGTATCAACTTTGGAATTGTTGGCGTTGGCGTGGCACAGAAATTAGGATTAGATCCAACAAATGCCTTTCTACCACTTACACTATACATGCCTAAAAAAACTGCATCTTCTTTTTCATCGATGGAGAATGCTTTTAACAAAAGCTATGTCACACCAAGCGCTGCTTTTGCCGTTTCTGATGAATTTGACACAAAATATACATTTGTGCCACTCGATTTTTTTCAGCAACTCACAGACAATTTTGGTCGAGCTTCTCAAATTGACATTCGATTAAAAAACCAGACTCAGAGTGCACTTGCAATTGCTGCAATTCAGAAAAAAATAGGAAATAACTTTATACTAAAAAGTCGCTACGAACAAAACGAAGTTTTATATAAAATACTAAAAAGCGAGAAATGGATTACTTTTTCAATTTTATTATTAATCGTGATTATTGCTTCATTTAATATTATTGGAGCCTTATCGATGTTGGTATTAGAAAAGAAAAAAGATATTGCGACACTTACTGCATTAGGTATTCAAAAAAACAGCATAGTTCGCATTTTCCTTTTTGAAGGTATTTTATTGTCATGTGCAGGCGCACTCATTGGCATGTTATTGGCATTTTTACTCAGCCTATTACAGCAAACTGTTGGTTTAATTCCAATGCCTGGCACTTCATTCTTAGTCAATTATTATCCAGTAAAAATGATGGCTTCCGATTTTTTAATCGTCGGTGCTGTTGTATTTTGTATTAGCTGTATTGCTGCCTATTTACCAGCCAAAAAAGCAGCCCGTGCTGTCGAAAATGAATACCTAAGTTATTTATCTTAATAAAATATTTCGCTTTGGACTTATTTGTATCTTTGATCCATAAAAATATTTTCATGAAAAAATTATTTGTTGTTGCATTGTTATACACTTTCTTTACTTCTGTCAATGCGCAAGAAAATCGCACAAAAATAGAAGAAGCCATTCTTACCAAAAATTCATTAATAAAACAAGAAATATTTTCTGTGGATAATATTCCAGCATTTAGAATAGAAGCCGTAAAAATCACCAATTTGGAGAAGTTCAATATTAGCACAGGTTTGCGCATTGTACATCGAGTGCAAGAAGGGAAAGTCTATAAAAACACATACAACTATATCGACCAATCGGAAATTGATGGTTTGATAGTAAGCTTGCAATACATGAAAACCATGGTGAAAAACAAGACATTACCTTCAAATTACACAGAGATTAAATTTGCTACGATGAGCGGTTTTCAAATAACACTTGCTATGGTCGTAAATGCACAAAATAATCTCGACTGGAATTTTGCAACACAAACCAACACGTCAAATGAAAAAACATTGACGATATTGCCAATTGACAATATAGAAAAATTGCAAAAGGTATTGGAGCAAGCTAAAGGGAAACTATAATACATCATCTAAGTAAAAAGGGAAAGAAGCATTTGTTTTGACTTGCAAACGATTTAGACAGGCAACTTATTTCCTGCTTTTTACCTAATTATTTCGTAATTCTTAATTTACAAGGCAGAATCATACGAAATTTTTATTTCATAAAAAAAAGCGTATTTTTGCACATGGAAACACTATCTCATTTTTCTTCAAACAAATTTGCAGGCGAAGGTTTAACATTTGACGACGTCTTGTTATTACCTGCATATTCTCAAATTTTACCAAGAGAAACCAACCTACGAACGCAAGTAACACGTAATATCAGCATTAATATTCCAATTTTATCTGC
Organism: Chitinophagales bacterium; assembly: GCA_020848475.1. Lineage (GTDB taxonomy): Bacteria > Bacteroidota > Bacteroidia > Chitinophagales > JADIYW01 > JADJSS01. The sequence continues at coordinate 10,820 of JADKZZ010000099.1, forward strand.
TGCAATGGACACAGTTACAGAAGCAAACTTAGCCATCGCATTGGCGCGCGAAGGTGGCATTGGTGTTTTACACAAAAACATGTCTATAGATGCTCAAGCAGCAGAAGTACGCAAGGTTAAGCGCTCTGAAAGTGGCTTAATTACTGATCCGATTACATTAAAACCAACATCAAAAGTAGCTGATGCGTTCGCATTGATGTCGGAAAATAGGATTGGTGGCATACCGATTACTAATGAAAGTGGCATTTTGGTTGGCATTTTAACCAATAGAGATTTGCGTTTTTGCAAAGACAAAAATATGCTTATTCAGGATTTGATGACCAAAGAAAGATTGATTACGGCCCCTGAAAAAACAACTTTAAAAGCGGCAGAAGAGATTTTACATCAATACAGAATTGAGAAATTGCCTATCGTAGATAAAAACAATAAGCTGGTCGGTTTAATTACTTACAAAGATATTTTGAAAGTAAAAAATTATCCGAACTCTACAAAAGATAATTCCGGCAGATTGCGCGTAGCTGCGGCTGTTGGTGTTACTGCAGACATGATGAATCGCATGGAAGCATTAGTTGCCGTAGGCGTTGATTTTATTTGCATAGATACTGCACATGGACATTCACAAGGTGTATTGTCTTCCATTAAAAAGGCAAAAGAAACTTTCAAAGAATTAGATATCGTAGGTGGCAATGTGGCTACAGGCGCAGGCGCAAAAGCGCTGGCAGAAGCTGGCGTAGATGCAGTAAAAGTTGGCGTTGGACCTGGTTCTATTTGCACCACACGTGTAGTAGCTGGCGTTGGCGTTCCGCAGCTCAGTGCAATCTATGATGCATCATTGGCTTTAAAAAACACTGGCGTTCCTATTATTGGCGACGGTGGTATTCGTTATACTGGCGACATGGTAAAAGCATTGGCAGCAGGTGCCAACACAATAATGGCGGGTTCTTTGTTTGCTGGCTCTGAAGAAAGCCCTGGCAAAACAGTAATTTTTGAAGGCAGAAAATTCAAGACCTACCGTGGTATGGGCAGTTTGGAAGCCATGCAGGAAGGCAGCAAAGACAGATATTTCCAAGACGTAGAAGACGATATCAAAAAATTAGTACCTGAAGGCATCGTAGGACGCGTACCATACAAAGGCACGTTGAGTGAAATCGTTTATCAGTTTGTGGGCGGCTTGCGTGCTGGTATGGGCTATTGCGGTGCAGCAGATATTCCATCACTACAGGCAACAGCACAGTTTGTAAAAATTACTACTGCTGGCGTAAATGAAAGTCATCCGCATGATGTGACGATTACAAATGAAGCACCAAACTATAGCAGATAGTTCTATTTGAATTATTTATCTGAAAAAAAATTCTTATTTACAGTTATATTTTTATCGAAAAAACTACTAAAGATTTGAGTTTACTACTTACATATCTTTAATCCTGATTTTTATTTCATGTGGTGCAAATTCATCGCCACCAAAGTATGGAAACAACTTATAACCATCAGCTACACTTGCTGTTCTCGGCATTTCAATACTAGTGCCGTCAACGGTAAACAAGTATTTATTGCCATTTATTTTTATAGCGCAATGTATTGCTTGCAATAAGTTTACAGATTTAATAAACACAAATGAACGAACTGCATTGTTATAAACATAAGCAAACAATTGCAATTCATTATTAAACCAGCGCCAGCCGATTCTAGCACTATTGATATGATGGTGCATATTGTTATCAGCAAAACCATATAGTTTATTGACATCTTCTTGATTAGTCGGAATCGCTGATGTATAAATTGCTGAGCTATCAAAGACGGCGACAAACTTCATTTCTGTAATCGAAGTCAGTACTTCATACTCAAAATAATCAGCATATTGTTCGCCTGCTCTTATGGTATAGGTAACAAATGGATTTTCTTTTTCCACTACTACTTTCTGACATGCCATGATGCATACGAAAAAAAACAAGATACGATAATAATACTTCATATACTTTTCATGTAGTACAATACAAGTTAATAAAAACGGCAGACTTTTCTATTAGCCTTGATTATTGTCTTTACGAACCACATTACAAAGCAATTAAAGACTTTGATTTTTTAAAAGGATTTAAGAGAGCGTTTTAATATGATGGTTTGTGAGGACATAAACCATGGCAGCTAGATTTAAGAGAAGCGTTTTAATATGATGGTTTGTGAGGACACAAACCATGGCAGCTGGTACACAAACATGGCACATGGAGTCATATTGTGAATTTTTTCTTTATAAAAATCAAAACCAATTTCTCAACTTGTCTATCCAAGATTGTTTACTTGTAAGATTGATATCAAAAGAATAAATTTCTCCACTTTTATTTTTTGAAGTACTGCTTATGATTGTATTATTTTTTGTGACCAGCCGAAATGCAATTGGCTCCTCTATTCTCGCCATTGTTTCTATGATAAATTGTGTAGATAAATCTGCTGTGGAAAATAATATTTCATTAGGCTTGAATGCTTTTAATATTTCATTTATATTTTCAATAGTGCCTAATTTTTTTGTGTGTAGTTGGCCATCTTGCAAAGCAACAAATCCTAGATATTTTCTTTTAGGCATAGCCTGTTTAATTTGTGTTGCAATTGTAGTTGCTTCTATTTCACTACCAATAATGATGTATTTTTTTTCGTTATGAATATATGTATTCAAACTGCCATTTTGCCAATAATACAAACAGCGGTAGGCTGATAAAAGAAAGATATTTAGCAACATGCCACAAACAATAATGCCACGCGATGTACGTAAATAATTAGGAAAAAACGCATAAACAATGGTTATCAACAGCGTCCCAAAAATGACACTCAGCAATAGGCGCCGCCACTTCGCATCTTTTGCATACACACCAAAAAGCCACATCGAAGCACACCAAATCAACACATATATCGGAATATTGACATAGAAAAATGTAGATGGAAAAATGACGTGCGCTTCTTCTTTAACAACATTTTCCCAAAATAAATGTAATGCATACAAGCTAGATGACATCAATACAATATCAATGATGGGAGCCAATATGTTACTAAAAATTTTTTTTATAACAGCCAATATCGCTCGTAAATAAATGGCAATGTGCAGTATAAATTTTAATACTTGTGCGCTACTACCGGTGAAGTGCTTATTGGTGAAAATAAGCATAGCATTATAAAATACTTTAATGTAGTTTAAGCTACCTTTTTTTGTGCTTTCGCCTTTAAAATGAATAATAGAAGTGTTGGCAAGATATACATTTTTAAAACCAGCTTTTCTAATGCGATAGGACAAATCAATATCTTCGCCATACATAAAATAATCTTCATCTAAGTGGCCAATTTTATCCAACACACTTTTGCGCAATAACATACATGCGCCACTCAACACATCAATTTCATGTGTCTGATTATTGTCTAAATAGCTCAGATGGTATTGACCAAATAATTTTGATTTTGGAAACATTTTTGCCATGCCACTCATCTTGGCAAATGCCGCCATCGGCGACGGAAAACCTCGTTTCGATTCTGGCAGAAAATTTCCGGCTCCATCATACATTTTCACGCCTAAACCACCAATTGTCGCATCGCTTTCCATCTTATCTATGCAACATTGCAATGTGTCTTCTTGTATGATGGTATCTGGATTTAATAGTAAAATATACTCGCCAATAGCTTGTTTTATCGCCTGGTTATTGGCTTTCGAAAAACCTACATTTTCCGTGTTTGCCAGCAACTTCACCGATGGAAATTTCTGTTGCACCATCTTCACAGAATCGTCAGAAGAATGATTATCGACAACAAAAATTTCATACTCAAATTGAACATTCGATTGATAGACAGACAAGAGCGTTTGCTCTAAAAAATAGCGCACATTATAATTGACTATGACTATGCTTAATTTCATTACTTTTTACATGCTATTTTAACAACATAGAACATAGATTTATTTTTTTTGCAGTTCGCTGAAAATTTCATTCATATGAATTCCATTAGCAGCACCAACAATTTTATAAATTAACTCATCTAAATATTTCTGAGTTATTTTAATATCTAATGTTGAATTCATTAACATTCAATGTTTCTACGTGGTTAAAATTATTTACTTAAATAGTTTTCATAAGGCAAACGCGATTGTATTGAGCGTGCCAATGTGATTTCATCGACATATTCTAATTCGCCACCGAAGGCTATACCACGGGCAATTGACGTAATTTTTACTTCATATTTCGATAGCATTTTTGACAAATAAAATATGGTCGTATCGCCATCTATCGTTGGATTTAATGCCATTATAATTTCTTGGATTTCGCCAGTCTGCACTCTGCTTGCTAGGCTTTGTATGTTGAGTTGCTCAGGTCCAATGCCGTCCATTGGCGATATAAGGCCCTCCAATACATGATACAATCCATTAAAATGTCTTGTGTTTTCAATGGCAATAATATCTCTAAAATTTTCAACCACACACACTACACTTTTATCGCGATAGCCATTACTGCAAATACTACAAATGTCTGCATCTGAAACATTATGACAGGTTTGGCAAAATTTTATTTCCATGCGCATTTTCAAGATTGCATCTGCCAACTGTTTTGTATTTGCTGTTTCATTTTGTAATAAATGGAGCACGAGCCTTAATGCTGTCTTCTTGCCGATACCGGGCAAGGTAGCAAATGCATGCACTGCATCTTCGATTAACTTTGAAGGGAATTGCATACACAAATGTAGCAATTAGATGTAAGTTGTAGGCTTAAGTCTTGGTTTTTTATTACCTTCAATCTCATTTTCAATTAAAAAAATTTACATGTCATCAACGCTAATACTACTTTGTATCTTATTTTATTTTTGCTTGCTTATTGGCATCGCTTATTTCACTGGCAAAAACGCAGATAGCGATAGTTATTTTATTGGCAACAAAAAATCTGTTTGGTATATTGTTGCTTTCGGGCTTATTGGCGATTCGCTTTCAGGTGTAACATATATTTCGGTGCCAGGCTCTGTCAATGTAGCGCAATTCAATTATTTCCAAATGGTGCTTGGTTATGTGATTGGCTATTGGACAATTTCGTATGTATTGCTGCCGCTTTATTATAAAATGCAACTCACCTCTATTTACACGTATTTATTGAATAGAATTGGCGTATCGACACAAAGAACCGGTGCATTCTTTTTCATATTATCAAGGATAATTGGTGCTGGCGCTAGGTTATACTTAGCCTCTATTGTTCTCCAACGTTTTGTATTCGATGGATTTGGTATTCCTTTTCCAGTAACAGTTGCTATCATTATTATTTTAATGCTGGTGTACACATATAAAGGTGGCATTAAAACACTAGTATGGACGGACATGCTACAATCTTCATTTCTTTTATTAGGTGTTATTTTTTCCATTTATTTTATCAGCACACAATTAGATTTATCTCTTGGCGGAATGATAAGTAGCATCAAAGAATCTGACTATTCTCAGGTGTTTTTCTGGGATTGGAAAGCTAAGAATTATTTTTGGAAACAGTTTATCGGTGGTGCATTTATCGCTATTTGCATGACTGGTTTAGACCAGAATATGATGCAGAAAAATTTGAGCTGCAAATCGCTTGGCGAAGCGCAAAAAAACATCAATGCATTTAGTATTATTGTTGTTATTGTCAATCTATTATTTCTTGGCTTAGGTGCATTATTATATATTTATGCCAATAGCAAACAAATAATCATTCCGGAACGTTCTGACGCCTTATTTCCTTTTTTAGCATTCAACCATTTGGGCACATTTGCCGGATTGGTATTTGTCATCGGCTTAACGGCAGCAACATTCAACAGCGCTGATTCTGTATTAACTACATTAACCACATCATTCTATATCGATTTTTTAGGCAAAGAAACGGACAACACTCAAGAACATACTAAGCTCAGAATGTCTATTCACGCTGGTTTTGCTGTGGTGTTGTTTATCACGGTTTTATTGTTTGGTGCATTTAGTGACCAATCAATGATATTCTTAGTGATGGATATTGCTGGCATCACGTATGGACCATTATTAGGCTTATTTGCATTCGGCATATTTACTAAAAAAATGCCAATAGACAAGCTCGTTCCTTTGGTATGTATAGTAAGTGCTGCTTGTTGTACATTTTTATATTTTTCATCAAAATACAAAGCAGCGTGGCTCAACGGTTATGCATTTGGACAAGAGCTATTGCTCATCAATGGGTTTATTACATTTATTGGTCTTTGGCTCATTAGCCAACGAGCTACTAAATTATCGGTATAAAAAATCAGGATTTAATCGCTAATTTAGCAAGTCGGGTTTTTGTGTAAACACAAAGCTCTTTTAATTTTTAAATTAATTATTATGTCATTAGAAGATTTTAAAAAGAAGAAACCATTCAAACAAAGAAGTTGGACACAAGTAAACGCATCGAACAGCTGGAGCATGTTTCGTATCATGAGTGAGTTTGTTGATGCGTATGATAAGATGGATAAAATTGGACCTTGTATTTCTATATTTGGTTCTGCACGTACCAAGCCTGACAACCCTTATTACCAGATGGCAACTGCTGTGGCGGAGCGCTTATCTGAAGAAGGCTATGGCGTGATTACTGGCGGTGGCCCAGGCATTATGGAAGCCGGAAATTTGGGCGCACAAAATAAAGATGGCAAATCTGTTGGTTTAAATATCGAATTGCCATTTGAACAAGGACACAATCCATACATTGATTTTGACAAACTCATCACACATCATTATTTCTTTGTGCGCAAAGTAGTGTTTGTAAAGTATGCTCAAGGATTTGTGTATTTACCAGGTGGCTTTGGCACCTTCGATGAGCTGTTTGAAGTAATGACTTTAGTGCAAACCAAAAAAATAGATAGAGTGCCCATCGTGTTAATGGGAAAGGCATTCTGGCAAGGCCTATTAGATTGGATGCGCTCAGAAGTATTGAATAATCAACACAACATCAGCGAAAACGATTTCAATTTATTCCTTGTTACTGATGACGTCGAAGAAGCCATTGCCTATATCAATACTTTCTACACAGAACATGATTTAGCGCCAAACTTTTCATAAGAAAAACAAGATTTATTTTTTTAAAGTCGGCTTAGTGTCGGCTTTTTTATTTTGTTTTTTTGACCCTTGCATACTTGCTAATGCTTTATTAAACCAATCGATATCTGGTGTGCTGGCATCAAATTTAAAATGCTGTGCCATAGCTGGTTTTTGTTGTAATTCTTTCAGCTGTGTCAAAGCAATACTTACATTGACAAAATAATTTTTATGATAGCCAATATTCGATTTACGTTTAATGAAATTTTTAAATGCTTTCAAAAATATTGGAAAACGAATGATGTCCTTGGTCTCAAAGAAAATTTTAAGAACAATATACTTTGAATTTAATTCCCATAAAATATCTTTAAACTCATTGGTCAGTAATATTTGTAATGCTTTCTGATAATTGCCTTTGGCAAATAGCAGTTTCGCATTATTAAAGTCAATAGTATTTTTTTGAAATTCTTTGGATATTAGTTTAGCATACTGTTTTATAAATTCTTCTGTTGCTGTAAATTCTTTAAGTTTAATACCTAATGTCACTACATTCGTAAAGCTAAAACGGCTGATTACTTTATTTTCTAACAAGATGCCATTTTGAATTGTGTAGATATATAACTCAAATGTTTCTCGTGTAAACCTTGCTATATTTTGATTTGATTTTTTTACACAAAAACTAATCGCAAACATGTACAAATCTCTTAAATCAGAAATAGAGAAAAAACTACTGTGCGATTTGATATCATCAATCAATTGTTCGTATGCCTGCTCGCTTTCGTCTTTAATCATTAGATACGTATTGTAATATACACGAATAGAAATTTCTTGAAGAAAAAGAGAATTTTCATGAATCAATTTCAAAGTAGTGTCGAGTAAATGTATATCAATATTCGCTTCTGTTATTTTTTGCATAGACTGCACTACACAGGCGTACTTTAAGGTTTCGATGACAGAAAAAATAGTTGCATGGTCTATTACTTTTTGCAAATTAAATACTTCGCTTCTGTTTTTCCGTGTCTGAATATGGAATGACAATGCTTGAATATGATATTGATATAGGTGATACGAAGCATTCTGCAATTTTGACTGTTGGATTAAAGTCAAACTTTCATCTGTTGATTGTTCTGCAAATTTGTATAATTCATTATCAGTATAGTATTGCGCCAAAAGTTGCCCGCTCAATGCAGGCTGTTGTGTTACTTTGTTATAAATGATAAACTGTTCTACTATTTCCGTGGTTTGCCAAATCAGATGACGAATGCGCAAATCTTGATAAGGCAAGTTCGGATACATGTACAAATGCGCCTTTTCTTTGGCTAAAGTCTTTGCTGTTAGCGTTGAACGTGTATCAATAAATTGAAAAAAAGATATTATATCGGTGTTTTTATTGACAAAATCAGATTTTATCCACTTGCGAAGTTTACGTTTATCTTCAATAGAAAACGTTGATATTAAAGCAATTAACTTTGAATCATACATAAAAGTATTATTTATTGAGTGCCTAAATTTTATGACAAAGGCATTTATTTGTACCGGAAAATTAGAAAAAATAATTGAATCTTTGTATATTGACAGTAAAGACTCTTATTCTCATGTTTAGAAACAGCCACATATCAATCATAATTGCCATACTTTTAATGGTCATTGTAGGCGCTTGCAACAAGCCTGTTTCCAACGAAAATAAGATTAAGCAATCTGACTTCAAAATTGAGGACAATGTAAATGGTCGTGTGCCACCACCGAATAATATTATTGAATCTACAAAGTTTTTCTATAATGAAGATGGAACATTGAGTAGTGCAACCGTGCATGATGACACGACATCAAATGCGCATTTATTAAAAGAAGTAAATATCATTTACGGCGCAGACAAAATAATTGTTGACACTTATTTAGACACAATTGGCAATGTTCGATATTATATATATTTCAATGAGAAAAAACAAGTTACGAGTTTGATGCTTAATGATTCTGTAGGTTTAATTTTCTCCTATTTAGATGACAGAATGGCGAGTATCAGATTAGCACCAACAGCAAATGAATACCTTGGTTTCATTTATGATGAAAATGACAATTTATTGCAATACTCATTTAGATTTAACAACCAAATCGTACATCGTTATTTATTACAATACAACAACGATGAAATCAAAAAAGAGTTTGACAGCCGTTTCTTGTCAAAGTATATCAAATTCATTTACATTGGTGGCTTAGATTTAATAGATAAACTCGGCTTAAATTATGGCAAAAGTTCACAAAACAAATTAGTAAAACGAACAGACATTGACCTTAGCAACGACGAAGTCATTGATACTTATATTTTCAATTACTCGTATGACAACAAAGCAAGAATCAACAAACGAAATATCCAATTTAGTACAGACACTTTGTACTATGATTTTAAGTATTAATTTTCTTAGAATCTTTTAGATTAGTTCACCAGAAGCTCTGATTTTTCAGAGCTTTTTATTTTCCTTTAGAATTGATATTTTTAGCGTGTGAAAAAAACTCGCTTCCAATTCATCGTTTTCGCTTGCTATATATTGTTTAGCAATATTTCGTATTCCAATGAGCATCGCGATATTGGCTTCATCAAACCAATGCAATTGCCATTTAATTTGGCTGGCTCCTTTGCGGAACCGCGCAAAGATCATTTTCATTCTGGCATAGACATAAAAACCAATGGTAAAGAAGGTGAGCCTGTTTTTGCTATCGGCGATGGCTATATTTCCAGAATTAGAGTGTCGCCATACGGATACGGAAAAGCTATTTACATCACGCATAACAATGGATATACTAGTGTTTATGGACATCTCAGCGCATTTTATAACGAAATTGGAAAATACATTACTCAGCAACATTACGCCAAACAAAAATCAGAATTAGATTTATACTTTGATGCTACAAAGCTACCTATAAAACAAGGCGATACCATTGCATTTTCAGGTAATACTGGCGGCAGCACTGCACCACACTTGCACTTCGAAATACGAGATAGCAAAACGGAACATGCACTCAATCCTTTAGATTTTTATCCTAATGAATTTTATATAGACAACATTTCGCCGCAGTTAAATGCTATAAAAATAACGCAACAAAATGGGCAATTTCAGGAAACATATAATCTTATAAAACATGCAAATTATTGGACGACAAACATGCCAATTTACTGTTGTAGCCAAGCTCCACTAGCTTTGTCATTAGAAGGATTTGACAAACAAGATACTTCGACTAGCAAGAATGGCATAATAAAAATGGAATTATTCAAAGATGACTCTTTACATTTCTGCTACCATATTCAATCAGTAAACTTTGACGACACTCGAATGTGCAATGCATTTATCGATTATCATGAAATGATGAATAATATTGGCTATTTCTACAATTGCTATCAAATGCCCAACAACACATTGCCTATTTATGTTGCTGGAATGAATGGATTGCTACAAATAGAAAAACATAAAACATCTCATGTACTTATAAATTGCTATGATTATAATGACAACAAAACTACTATCCATTTAACACTGATTGGCGACACTACTAACAATACTACAGCTTGCGCAAACACTATGAACACCATAGAAAATAAAACATTTTCGGGTTTTAATATTTCATTTCCAGATAAAGCATTATACAAAAAAGAAGACATCATACAGGTGCAAAAAAATGCATCAAAAAAATGTTTGTCTGATACATTTATGATAGCTGGCAAGTATTCAATTATACCATTACAACAGGCTGCAAAAATCAGGTTCAATTCTGCTGTCAAAAAAAATAGGAATAAGATTATTATTGTAAAACAAGATTTCTATGGAAAAGAAAATGCATTAAAAACAAAATCAGATAAGCATAATTTTTATGCAGATACAAAGGAATTAGGTTCGTTCTATTTAAAATATGACACCACAAAACCAATCATTGAGATTATACATTTAGCATGGCAAAACGCCAATCAAAATATCAAAATAAAAATAGTTGATGCGCTTTCAGGAATTGACTCGTATAATGGATACATCGATAATAATTGGGTCAATTTTTATTACGATGCCAAGAACGACGAAATCACTTACCAACTCGATGAACATTGCACAAAAGGTGAACATCTTTTAAAAATAACTGTTACAGATAAAGTTGGAAATAAACAGACTTTAGTTCAAAAATTTAATTATTAAACTCAAAAAAATAAGCATGTTACAAGAAGGAACAAAAGCACCAAAAATAAAAGGTGTAGATTTTAAAGGCAAAAAAACAATTTTATATTTTTATCCAAAAGACGATACGCCAGGATGCACTGCCAATGCTTGTGATTTTAGAGACAATTATGCTTCACTGACGAAGCAAGGTTTTAGCATTATTGGCGTTTCACCACAAGATGAAAAATCACATGATAAGTTTAAAGCAAAATACGATTTACCTTTCGAGCTTATTCCAGACACAGATAAAACCATTGCACAGGCTTATGAAGTTTGGGGAAAGAAGAAGTTTATGGGTCGTGAATATGATGGAATTTTACGTACTACATTTGTGATTAACGAGAAAGGAATTATTGAAAAAATAATCACAAAAGTAGATACCAAAAATGCTACAAAGCAACTACTAAAAGTGCTGTCTGAGTAAATAAATTTTTGTTGAAAGATTGAATTTTATTTGATTTTCTTGTGTAATAACATTCAAATGCATCACTAAAATTCGTTATTTTTTATGCAGGTGAAAAATTAATCATTTCTGTTACATCTTTCTTGATTTTTTTTTGCGTAGATTTATTTTGATGAACCTGACAGAAGCAGAAATCAACGCAGATAATTTATTGGCATTGCTTAAAGTAAAAAACAAGCAATTGCATGCTTTACTCGATGCGACTAAGGCAATCAATCATAATGTTTCTTCAGAAGGTTTGTATAAATTATACAAAAACACTTTATCAGAACAACTACAAGTAAAAGAGATTGCGCTTTTTATGTATGACCAAACCTGGAAACGTGTTGTGTGGGAACAGTCTGTTCCTAATTTCTACATTCCTATCCAGCTGCAATTTGACAATTACAAAAATGCGAGCGAGCTTAGCGAAGAAGAGCAAAAAATATTTGGCAATTTCAAATTCATTATTCCTGTTTACCACAAGCAGCAACCATTAGCATTAGCATTATTAGGCAATATTCCAGAAGATATAGTTCACCAGAAAGAAGAAATGTTGGAATTTGCACAAACATTTACCAGCATCATCACGGTAGCTGTAGAAAATAAAAGGCTTTTCAAAAAGGAAGTAGAGAAAAAACAATACGACAAAGAGTTGGATTTAGCATCAAAAGTACAGGGCATGCTGATTCCGAAGAAGCTTCCCAAAAACACAATGTATGAATTTGCTGGCATGTATCTTCCTTTCAATGGTATTGGCGGCGACTATTACGATGTCATTCACATCAGTAAAGATGAATTTGTGTTTTGCATTGGCGATATTTCGGGCAAAGGCGTGGCTGCCGCTTTGGTGATGGCCAACCTACAAGCTTACTTAAATGCTACATTAGGCTTAGGATTTACACGAGAAAAATTTATTGAAAAACTCAATCAGAAAATATATTCTGTAACCAATGGCGAAAATTTTATTACTTTATTTATTGCCAAATACAACATCATCACGCGCGAATTAGAATATTTAAACGCGGGTCACATACCGCCAATTTTATTACACCACGATAAAACAATGTTACTCGACAGTGGCTGTGCCTTACTAGGTGCTTTCGAAGAGTTGCCATCTATTGAATTTGGCAATATCACGCTTGAACCCAACACCACAATCGTTTGTTTTACTGATGGCATCACAGAATTAGAAGATGATGCTGGCGTTCAATTTGGCACCGAAAGAATGCTGGAATTTAGTAGTAACAACTATAAACTGGGCCCTGATATTTTCAATAAAATATTATACGATTACGTCTGTAAATTTAAAGGCAATGTGTTGTTTAACGACGATATCAGTGTGTTAACAGCCAAATTTATGTAAGCTTATTTATATCTTCTTCTGTCGAAATATTGTTGACACTAAAATGCAGCAACAAAGCCAAACAGATATAAAACAATGATCCCACTTTATTCGCTTCTACTAAATCGCTTAATGAGTTATTGAGTAAAAATGCAATGATACACAAAGTAATGGCTACAATATATTTACGCTGTGTCGTACTTACTTGATTGTACAATTTTTGTGCAGTGAGCAGTACCACTATCAATAAGCATATAAACAAAATCAAAGCAGGCAAACCTTGCTCTGTGAGTAATAACAAAAAATAATTGTGTACCGTTGATTTCTCTTCATTATCGCTGATGTATGTTTCATAGGCTGTGACCGTGTAAGGCTTATAATGGCTCACAAAATTATTTGGACCGACACCGAGTAGTGGATGATCTTTAAACAAATGTACGGCTGCAATCCAGCGATAAAAACGCTCCACTGTGCTCATGTCTTCCATTTCAAATGTAGAAGATAGGTGATCACCTAATTCATCATGATAAATCGTAGTGTCGTAATTCGGTGAATATTTCAAATAATTATTGTCATTAAGAATATACACGGTAAATGCAATAACAGCAATACCAGCAATGAGCAAAAGCTGTTTTGTTACATTCCATTTTAACACAAAAAAATAAACCAGCATTGCAATAACAGCCAGCCATGCACCACGTGTGTACGACAAATAAATGGCTAGCAAAAAAAATAAAATAGAAAAATTCAGCAATTTATATGGAAATGATTTTGGTGAATACCAAGTGCGCGCCAAAAAGATAAAAGGCAGTAACATCGTAATAAATACAGCATAATTGACATGATTGCGATAAATTGGATGCACTGCATCTGTGATGGAATCGAATGTGAAGCCTTGCATTCCATGACGAATCATGATAAAAATAATGCTAATAAAACTTGGTATAAACAAGCACCAAAAAAATTGCCTGATGCGTTTTGTCGAATCAAGTAAAAAAATAGGCAAGACAAAAAAAGTAAATAAATACCATGATTTTGCCAGCATATATTTAACAGACAAAAACACATTTGTAGAAAAAATAACAGTGAACCAACTCCATAAATACAAGAAGCATAGAAAGATAAATATCGGATGTTTGATTGCATTTTTTACAAGATGAAAATTGCGTATCGCATACAACATGGTGCAAATACTCAAGAGTATTACGATTGGCTCTGATGGCAAATCTGTACCAAAACTACCAATTTCCATTTCTACAGAAATTGGCATAACAAAAAGCATTAATAAGAATACAAATCTAAAATTAAGCAAGCATACACCTAAAAAAAATGCAAGGAATGGCAATAAGAATAAAATTTCTATTTTTAAATAGATACTTAATAAAAATGACAACACCGACAAGCTTGCCATTGCGAGAAACAAAGGCTTATCATGGCGAATAAAAAAGCTAGGAACGTTGAAATCCGTATTGGTCTGCATGCTTGTAAAGTTCAATCAATAATGCAAATAATGAAGCTGACAAAAACGCTGCAAGTGCTGTTATTACTACAATCATCCAGCGTACAGGCTTTGCTTTTTTCACTGCTGGTGTTGCCGCTTCTACTGTATAAATAGTTTTAAATGCCGACGATGAGGAAACAGCATATTGGTCGCGTATGGCCATTAATTTTTGTATATCATCAATAGCATTTGTATTGTTTTGTAAATTCAATTTCTTTGTTGCAATTTGATTGTCTAAAAGCTGCAAGACCGTTGACTTATTTTCGGTTAACATGTTTCTGTAAAAGGAGTCTGATGTAGCAACAATATCTTTCACCATTGTTGCCGCTAATTTGGCATCTGTATCTAAGATGCTCACTTCAATAGCACCTAAGTCGTTTCGCAATGCTTTGAACTGATTATAAAATTCTCGTTTTGTATAATACAAGGCCAATGCTTTGTCCTCGCCTTGCAAATTATAATGGTCGATTAGTTTATATTTTTCAATAATTTTTTCACTAACCTCATCAGATATCAAAATAGATAAAAAACGATTCACATCTTCTTTGCCACCAAATATACTCACGCCGCCAACTTCTTTTTCGTTAAACAAAGCCGCTCTGTCAGTGCTCACTGGATTGGATAGATAAAAAATTTGTTTTGACTTAAAATATGGTGGCATGATAGCTGGCATCGTTATGATAACACTTGCTATAATTGCAACAATGGTAAAAATAAAAACCTGTATTTTCCATTGCAATACAATTTTAAAGATTTCTAACATAAATAAATTATTGATTATCAATTTAAACCTTAAAGATAAAAAAGCGTATGTAAATATTGAAATTAATATTTACAGCGACCATGTGATAAATGTAAATTATAATAAAGCGTATCATGCAATCATCTTCCTATCAATATGCAATAAGAGATTTTTCTATCAGCCATACACATATTTTTGCCTGAAAAAATTAAATTAGTCGTCGGCACCAACTTTCAATTGCAGTGTTTTTATGTTTATCAGTCCTGTTATATAACAACAGAGCGGCATCAACATAAAATAAACAAAAACCTGTGACAATAAATTATAAATAAGGTTATCTGAAAATTGCATTTTTTGAAGTCCAAATAACAATACAATACATAGCATAACAAAAGCGAGCAATTGTACTATATATTGGAATTGCACTTTTATATAAAAGATACGAATGCAATAAATGCTGTAACAAATCAACATAAATAATTGTGTAATCAAAGTAGCAATGCCAGCACCTTTTGCGCCATATTGTGTTATTAAATAAAAATTTAAACCGACATTCAGCAACACTGCAAATATCAATGTGTAAATCATCAGCTTAAAATTCTGATTGGCTGTAAGCAAAGTACCGATCACGTATAGCATCGCTACTGGGAAAAAATTCAACAGCAAATAAGCAAATACTTCTGCAGAATAATTTGCGTTTGATGATGTATATAATAATTTCATGATGTCATCTCTGTACCAAAACAAACACACAATGATAGACACGCTTACACAGAACATAATTGACAACCCTGATTTCAACAATGTTTTGATTTCTATTTTCTTGGAAAGCTTGTATGCAAACAATGGCAATAAAATTCCAGCAAATAAATAACCTATATTATTCAGCGCTTCCATAATTCTGTAACCTTGCGCGTACACACCTGATTCTACTGCACCTTTTGCGCCTTGTAAACGCTCCAACATCACACCATCAATGCGATAATACGTTGTCATTAAAAAATGAATAATGGCATACGGCATGGTTTCTTTGGCTATCTGCTTAAAATGTTTAAACGAAAAGCTAAATACTAATTTCTCTGTTAGGCGGAAAGCAAAAAATAAACATGTAATAAATGTGATTGCGTATGCTGCTAATTGTGCTAATGCGAAGTTGTATATACTTAATTGAAATGAAGCAAAATGTCCATACAACATCACTAAACAAAATAGTATCATCAATAATTTATCTAATACAGACAATAAAGCATCGGTAATAAAATGCTGATGTGCGGAAATATTAGAACGCAAATAAATATTAAAAGAGAGTAGAATTTGATTAGCTAAAATAATATAAATAAAAGATTTTGAAAGATATCCTAATGGATATGCTACTGCAATGCACAACACTAAATAAATCAAAAACAAGATAGTTTTAAAAACAAGAATATTGGGCAACAAATCATTGATACGTTTAGTATTTGCTGCGACTTCTCTGTTGCTGTAATTTTGAAAGCCAA
>JADKZZ010000100.1 GCA_020848475.1 Chitinophagales bacterium
GCGACACATCAAATAATTCGTCTGGGTCGATGCCTGCAATAGATGAGCCTGTAATGTTACGCACCGTGTTGCCGCACGCTTCGCGTGCTGTGGCGCCTACATCTTCCAAGCCTGCCCACATTGCCGGTGCATCTGTTACTTTCACATGGTGTAATTGTATATTTTGCCTTGTTGTTAAATGCAAATTAGCACTTGCATATTGCTCAGATAAATCGGCCAATCGCAATAACTGTGCTGATGTGATTTTGCCGAATGGAAATTTAGTACGAAACATCTGCACACCGAGTTGACGCTGGCCATACACACCACGCGTTAAGCGAAAAGCTTTGAATTTGTCTTCAGGAATCTCGCCATTTTTGTAGGCATTTACTTTTTGTTGCAGTTCAAAAATGTCTTTTGCTGCTTCTGGTGTAATGTTTTTTGTAATGGTAATGCTCATTTTTTTGCTTTTATAATTGCTTTCGCAACACATCAGTTTATTTATAAAAAAACCTATCTTTTTAGAGATAGGCATTTAATTTTATATAAAAGTATAACCTATCCGACTACTGCGAACAAGAACAACAATTGATAAATAGGCTGACTATTAATTTCATTTGCAACTAAAATTATAAAAAAAAACAGAAAAAAAAGGCTGTTAATGATTTGATAATTGAATAAAAATTGTTCTATTCATTTTCCGCGACTACTTCTTGTACCTCAGGTACGAAGCGTTTTAGCAAGTTTTCAATGCCTTGTTTCAGTGTTACTGTCGAGGAAGGACAGCCACTGCAAGAACCTTGTAATTGTAGTGTAAGTTTGCCATCTTCAAAGCTGACAAAAGAGATATTTCCTCCATCCATTTCTACGGCTGGTTTTACATATTTATCTAAGGCGCCTTTAATGCGAATTTCCACATCACTATCGTCGTCGTTAATCGTGTTGGTCGCTGTCTTTGTAGGTTTTACAAAATTATCGCTTAAAATGGTTTGACCTTCGTCGATATATTTTTTTAAGAAGTCTTTTATAGGTATCATCATTTCATGCCAGATGTGTTCATCTGTTTTGGTGATTGTCACAAAATTATTGGTGATAAACACATTGCTTACACCATCAAATCCGAATAAAGCTTTTGCTAATGGAGCTTCTGTAGTTTCTTCTATGTTTTGAAATTCTACTGCATCATTTAGCAATAAGGCTTTGTTGGTTACAAATTTTAAGGTATTTGGATTGGGTGTTGATTCTGTATAAATCATTACCGGTTTTATTGTTGTATTGTCCATTTTATATTGTTTTGAATAATGTTATAACATTTACTTTTATTGAAAGTTTATTTAGGCATTTTTTTGAGTAATCGTATCTGTTGCTTGTGCTGCTGGCAAAATAAATATCTCTTCGATATTGACGTGAGCCGGCTGAGTGGCCATAAAATAAATGCTGTTTGCCACATCTTCTGCTTTTAATGGTTGATAGCCTTCATAGACAGCACTGGCTTTTTGTTCGTCTCCTTTAAAACGCACTAATGAAAATTCTGTTTCTGCTGCGCCTGGGCTTATTACTGACACTTTGATATGATATGGCAATAAATCTACACGAGCGCTGCGTGTAATAGCGCGTACTGCATGTTTGGTGCCACAGTAAACATTTCCGCCACCATATGCTTCCCAGCCTGCCAATGATGCTACATTAATGATATGTCCTTTTTTGCGCGCCATCATTAATGGCGACACTTCGCGAATCATATACAGTAAACCTTTTACATTGGTGTCTATCATTTGTTCCCAATCGTCGTAATCACCGTCTTGTATTGGACCTCTGCCTGCTGCCAAGCCAGCATTATTTAATAATACATCTATATTTTTCCAATCATTTGGCAATGACGCAATTGCTTCTTTTGTTTCTTGAAGATTTCTGACATCAAAACACAAGCTAATTACACGTACCGAATAGTTGGATATAAGCTCTTTTTCCAATGCCTTCAAGCGTTCGTTTCTTCTGCCGCAAATAATTAAATTCCAATTGTTTTTTGCGAAAATTTGTGCACGTGCTTCCCCAAATCCGGATGTTGCTCCTGTAATTAATATTGTATTTGACATATCAGAGAATAATAGACAAAGGTAAGGAAAAGGAAAGGAATCTTTTTTCTAAAAGAAAAACTTACTCTTTATATAACAAATATGTAGAGCAATCTTTAAATGGCATTTTTTTTACAAATCCATATTTATTTGGGTATTGTATAAAATGCTGCCACGTACTGTCATTTTTCAAACGTAAATCTTGCAACAAGAAATCTGTGACCAACACATTATCGACTTTTCTGGCTTTCAATTGCTCGATAAATGTTTGTTCGTTGTTATAATCTTGTTCTGCACTAAAATCAGTATAATTTTTGTCTGCCATCATGCTCAAGTTTAAAATATTACTAAAGATGACGTGTTGATGTTGATTGCGTTCATTCAGCATTTTTATCAATGTTTTATACGATTGGTTAGGGCAAGGTCCGCTTATAATACGTGGTGTTTTATAGCTTTGCATATCTGGCATTCTCCAAAAGAAAATTCCCACTAATACAAAAACCCAAACTGTACGAATGTGCTTTATGTCAAATAATATTTCCAATACAATTGACAACATATAGAGCAAAGGAATTAATAAAAATAAGAGATAATGTGGTCTTGGAAAAAAGACAAATGCACTTACCAAGCCTGGCAATGCAAAGACAAGTAAAATGAGCAACAATTCGCGTTCTGGTGTCACACGCGACCAAAAAAACTGGCGTTTCTGTTTTGGAATCAACGCAAATAATGGCAATATAATAAGCAACACAACAGACAGAATTTCTAAGTATTTTCTATAAAAAAGAAATTTTGGATATAGAAATTCAGACAGCGATGCAAGGACCACCAACAGAAATATTTTTGCATTGGTCAGTATTCCTGTAATCACCGTTAACGGATGATTTTTTACTATATCCAAAAAGGTATTACAGTTTGGAAATTGTTTTTTGCTAAATGCAATCCAGTCAATAAACAATGCATAATCCAGCTTGTTTTGATAAATATATTTTAGTGTATAATGCTGACAGAAAACGCCATATATCCTATCTTTTCCCATGTAGGTATTTGCTGGCAATTGCACAATATCTAAAAGCATCCAGATGATAATTATAAATGGAATACTAAAAACTAAAGTCGCTTTAAATGTTTTTGATTGATAGATATAATACATCGTAAATATTAAAAACAAGAAAAAAGACAACATTAACTCAGGTCGTGCAAATGCAGCAACAAATAGCACAAAACAAATAAGAATGTATTGCTTGGATTTTGAAGTAATGAAGAGTTTATTAATAATTAAACACCACAAAAAAAGAGCAACAACAAACGCAGAAATACGAGGATAATTTACAATATTGACATTGGAAACCAACATACATAAGGCCATCCACATGCTCGCAATAAAAGAAATGCCATAACTGTATAAAAAGGCAAATAGGGTACTCGCCGTAAGCAGTATTATTATTTTATAGTTCAATAAATATAACTCAATTGGTCTATGCTCAAACACAGAAAGCAGTTTGTACCACATATTATATGTTGGGCCCCAATCGTTTTTTATTTGTGCAAACATGTCCAGTCCATAACGCATATATTTCACTTCATCATCGAATGAAATATCGACCAACTGATTAAAATTTCTGAGCAAACGAATGCCACAAATCAATAGCAAAAGTATGCCTAAACAAAGTTTAGCATAACTAAATTGTTCTTCTGTTTTTTGAAAAAAAAATGCTTTTACGGCAGTCAGCATTGTGGAAAAAGGTATAAAAAACGAATATAGCAGTATTTTACACTATTTTTAATCAAATTAATAAAAATGACACTGCAAGAAGCACAACAAACGATAGACACTTGGATAAACACAACTGGCGTTCGCTATTTTAACGAACTGACAAATATGGCAATACTCACAGAAGAAGTGGGCGAAGTAGCCAGAATAATCGCCAGACAATATGGTGAGCAATCGTTTAAAGCATCTGATAAAAACAAGGAACTCGCTGATGAGCTGGCTGATGTTTTGTTTGTGTTGATTTGTATTGCCAATCAAACTGGCGTTAACCTTACTGATGCTTTGGCTAAAAATTTAGCAAAGAAAACAATTCGCGACAGTGAGAGGCATAAAAACAACGAGAAGTTGAAATAGAATTTCTCTTTCAATACTCTATTTTAAATAATTTACAGCATCGCAATACTGCTTTTAGATTTGAACGCTGATACACTAAAAACAAACAAAACAGTCTTTTTGTCATTTATTACACAACAAATGTGTCATTTTGTCTGTTTTTTGTTTTAAAATTGATGTTTTTGTCTGTTTTTTGCTGATGGAATAGGCTTTGCAGCAATGTTATTGTATTTATTCATCAACAAAAAAACAAAATAATATGAGAACATTAGTAAAAACATCTTGCGGCACACCAAGCAATAATCGCTTTTTCTTTGACGATGTATTTGGAAAAGATTTTTTTGATTTTGCACCAGCTTTCAACGGCAAAAATGTGCCAGCCGTAAACGTAAAAGAAACAGAAACGGAATTTAGTGTTGAGGTGGCAGCGCCTGGTTTTCAAAAGGAAGACTTTAGTATTACCTTACATGAAAACATATTGAGCATTGCTGTGGAACAAAAATCGGAAAAAAATGAAAATGACGATAAGGCTAAATTTAGCAGAAGAGAATTTTCATACGCTGCTTTTAAGCGCAGCTTCACGATAAATGAGGACAGCATTGACACGGAAAAAATAGCTGCAAAATATGAAAATGGTATTTTATTGCTCCAAATTCCAAAAAAAGGAAAAACTGAAATTGAAAAAAAAGAAAAGACAATTAGTGTGGCATAATAATAGTGGTTTTTAAAGAAGGAAGCCTGTAGTGTGTTTGCTACAGGCTTTTTAATTTTTAAAAACGGCTATTCATCTGTGCATATAAAAGTAGCGATTTGAAATGTGAGAAAAATCTTTCTACAGCATTTTTTCTAATTTCTCTGCATATTGCGAGTTCATAGATTTTAATTCTTCCAGCATTTTTTTTGCTTGTTTTGTCTTTTTTTGCTTGACGAAAACTTGCCCTAGATAATAACGCACCAAGTCCGATTTCGCATCGTATTGTAATGCTTTATAATAGTCAGATTCTGCTGCTTTATAGTTTTTTTCTGAATAATCAATCCAGCCTAATTCAATCCAAGCATCTGCAAATTTTGGATCGATTTCTACGGCTTTGTATAAATATGGTTTTGCTTCACTATATGCTTCTTTTTCGTTTAAAATCCAAGCAATTCTATAGTTGGTAATGGCATTATTGTTTTCAATGGCAAAGCTCTTTTTGTAATATTCTAATGCCTTGTCCAAATCTTCTAATTCTTTGACACCATAATACAAATCGCCAACATTAGACAAATAAATTGCATTTTTTGGATTGAGGTTGGATGCTTTTATATAGTTATCTAATGCCATCGATTTTTTATTGAGCTGACTGTACGCATACGCTAATTCGTTGTAAGCAGGTGCATATTCGCTATCGAGTTTTAATGACGCGAGTTCATAGTCAACTGCTTTTTGATAATTCGCTTCTTCATTCATGATATATCCTAATCTATAATTCGAAAAGGAAACATCTTTAGATTTGTCTAAGCATTGCTCATAATAATCTTTCGCTTTACTAAATTCTTTATTGTCAAAATATACATCTGCAATGCCTTTTAAAGCACTGTGTTCATTAGCATCTACTGACAATGCATTTTTATATTTTATGATAGCTTCTTTATAGTTGCCAAGCTTATAGTAGGCATAACCAAATTCGTATAGCAATTTAGCATTCGTTGAAGTTTTTATGCCATTAGTTGCTGTTTTTACAGCATCATCATACAATCCTAATTCATTCTGACACCAAGTAATATCATAATAAGTTGTCCCGTTTTTTGGGTTCAATTCGCTGGCTTTTTTATACCATTTAAGCGCCATTTCAATATCGCCATAATCTTCTGCTTCTTTGGCTTTTTCTAATGCTGATTTTTCTGTTTCTTGCGCAAATGTAATTTGTTGCGTTAAAAACAAGAGCATTAATAAGTACATCATTTTATTCATTGTCTTTTGGTTTTTACATTTTAAAATTAATGAATATATTGAGTTGTTACAAATAATAATAGCATTCGGTAGCAAGAAGCAATTGCCTAAAAATAAATGACAGTTTTATAACAAAAAATCTAACGCTATTCCGATTAAAATTAATGGTCGCAATAACTCCTATATTCGATTTTTTAAGTATTTTACATCTTAATTAAAAACAACACACCAACTATGATTATCCAAACACCTTTAGAAAAACTATATCACTGGACCGCACAGAAACCAGATCAAACATTTTTAAGACAACCTTATAATGGTGAATGGATTCATTTTTCATGGAAAAAAACAGATGATGAGGTACGCAGAATGGCCGTTTATTTGCGTTCCTTAAATTTGCCTCCACAAAGCAAGATTGCAATTATTTCAAAAAATTGTGCGCATTGGATCATGAGTGATTTGGCCATTATGATGGCTGGACATATTTCAGTGCCACTTTATCCAACTATTCCAGCAGATTTAATTCGCTATTGTCTAGAGCATTGCGAAGCGAAGGTGGCTTTTATTGGCAAGTTAGATGATTGGAAAAATCAACGTGCAGGTTTGCCAGATGGTGTTAAGGGTATTTCTTATCCATTTTGGACAGAAGAAGGTTATGAAAATTGGGACGATATCATAGCTAAAACACCACCATTTACAGAAATGTACGTTGCTAAAAGCGAAGACATTGCGACTATCATTTACACTTCAGGAACTACAGGCTTGCCTAAAGGCGTCGTCCAATCTGTTCATACATTTTCGTATGCTGTATGTTGGGCACTCACCACACTCGATGATCTTACAGATAAAGAACGATTTTTTTCTTATTTACCTTTATCTCATATTGCCGAGCGTATGTTAGTGGTCATGGGTGGTCTTTATTCTGGTGGTTCCATTTCATTTGCAGAATCGTTAGATTTATTTGCTGCAAATTTGAAAGATACCAAACCTACTATTTTCTTAGCCGTGCCACGTATTTGGACAAAATTCCAAATGGGTATTTTGTCAAAAATGTCGCAACAAAAATTAGATGTGTTATTGAAAATTCCTATTATAAACAACATCATCAGAAAGAAAATAAAAGAAGGACTTGGCTTAGAACATGCTAAATATTTATTAACAGGTGCCGCGCCTTTGCCTGTCAACACAATGTTGTGGTTCGAAAAATTAGGTTTTGTTATTTATGAAGCGTATGCCATGACAGAAAACTGTGCTTACTCACATTTAAACAGAAAAGGCAAAAGAAAACCTGGATATGTTGGCGTAGCCATGCCAAATTGCGATGTGAGAATTTCGGAAGAAGGCGAAGTCTTAGTAAAGAGTGAAGCAACAATGATTGGATATTACAAAGAGCCTGAAAAAACAGCCGAAACCATTACTGCTGATGGATATTTGTGCACTGGCGATCAAGGTGAAATTGATGCCGAAGGCTTTTTAAAAATTACTGGTCGTGTGAAAGATATCTTTAAAACAGACAAAGGTAAATATGTCGCGCCAGCGCCAATAGAACTAGAATTGTCTAAAAATGCGATGATTGAACAAGTTTGCGTAGTAGGTGCAAACTTACCGCAAACCATGGCGCTTGTGGTATTGTCTGCTGATGCAAGAAATGAAAGTGACGACACAATTGCTAAGAGCTTAGAAGAAACCATGCATGATGTAAACAAACTTTTTGACAAACATGAAAAAATGAAAAAAATCATCGTGATGCGCGAAGAATGGACCGTAGATAACAACCTATTAACGCCAACATTAAAAGTAAAACGCAATATTTTGGAGAAAGCCAAAAATGCACATTATGAAAAGTGGTATAAAGATGCCAATACGATAATTTGGGAAAATTAAAATGAGAAAAAGGCTGTCAAAATTGACAGCCTTTTTCGAAAAAAACCCGATGTTTCTTTATTCTATTTCAATATTTTTTACATACGCTGCCAACTTCATAAACACATAATCTTTGCTATTTAAGGTTGCTGTATTATAACGCCATGGAATAACTTCTAAATAAGCGATTCCATCAGAGCCTGTTGTTGTTAATGCTGATAAATCTGAAGAATTGATGACAATATTTGTTGCTGTGCCGCCATATCTTTTTATTACTGTGCCAGTAGAAGTAGAACTTCCACTCAAAATAGCAACATAAATAGAGTCTGCATTGGAAGAGCTAATGTTTAATGATAAATTGCTCGACTTAGTAACGGTAGTAGGCAAGGTAGCTAAGCCTCCATAAGAAGGAAATGCAACATTGTGATTATACGTAAATGCTGTAACGCTAGACGAACCAGCAACATTCCAATTGCTACCTGAAGAAAAATTTAAATCTACATTTGTTGGCGATGTTGGTGAGAAACCATTTCTATAATATGCATTATTGTCAGCTTTTGTTAGCGAAAATGTATTTACATCAACGGCACCTGCGTCCGTAAGTGTAGTGCTTGATGTTGCTGTAAAAAAAGAAGCGACCGCTGTTTCCAAATCAATATTCATCATTGGCAATGCCACTGGCAACTTTACTGGCGAAAATTTATTCGGATCAAATTCAAAATAAGTACGAATACTCGTCAATGCACCATAATACGCTCCAGGCGCAGTAATCGTTGGTGTTGGTGGCACCGGATTAGTAGTTGCATTGTTGATTATTTTTTTACAACTAGTTGTTGCAAATAATACAAACAAAAAAGAAACGAAAGGCAAAAGATTTTTTTTCATAGATTTAATTTTTTATAAAAATATATCAGGTGACAATGCAAGCATCTACGTGTTTTGTGGTATTTTTTTATTTTATTGCATTATTTGCTAGAATATTCATTCATGTATAGCACAAACGGTGTACTACAAATAAAAAAAGCGATGTAATAGGTACATCGCTTTTACTATTATATAACAAGAAGATTAGAACACGTATCCTACTTTCACAAAGCCGCCATGTATGTTTTGTTTAAAATCTGAATACAAAGTATAACCACCATTAATGGTAAACGAAGCATTAGGTTTTGCTTTAATCAAAATACCTGTGCCGGCGTTCATCATCAATTGCAAATCTTTTAATTGCTTCGTTTCAGTTTCAGGCGCATTGCCTACTTTGTTAATACCGGCTTGTACTATAAACATTGGTGTTACTTTTTTGTCTAATACATAAGCTCGAAAATCTGCTGTCGTGTGCATTTGATAAATGCGATTATTAGACACTTGAATACCGACACCTTGACCAATAAAAAAGTAGGGATTGATACGCATACCGATTGCTTGATAGAGGTTAAAATAAGCTTGATTACCAGCAAATGCTGTTCCTACTTCTGTAATCGCAGAAAATCTTCTGTCATATTCATAAAATTCTTCTGCTGTTGCTTCGCTATTGTTTTCAACTGTGACATTTGTAGGTTCAATGCTTACATCATTACCATTGGCGAATGCAGTCATGCTAAATAAAGCCATTACTGCTACTAAAAATTCTCTTTTCATTTTTTAATTATTTAAAATTTACAATATTTTTTCGATGTTTTTAATTGTTCAAAACTTTCAAACAAAATTGAAACTATATTTTCATAAAACTGTTAGCTTGTAGTTATGCTTTACTTGTTTAATACTTATGAAAAGATTGTGTAATTATTATCCAAAACTTTCAATTATTACTGAAAGTTTAAGTTTATGAAAATTTGCAGATAAGCTTATTGATAAAACTAAGTAGCACATTGATTATCAATGTAATTTGATAGATAAAATACAAAATTAAGAAAGTGCTATTAAAATAGGAAGAGTTATGAGAAAACGAAACTTGCATCATATTTACTTCTACTGCGCTACGCTTTGCACATTATGGTTTGCCGGCACTTCTTGGATTTGGACCTATCTGATTGCGCTGATATTGGCTTATCCAATTGGCTTGTTGGCATTTATTTTTTGGTATAGAGGCAGCAATATTGATGAAAACAAAAACAGATACAATCTACCAAAATACATTTTAATGATTGGCTTACTTAGTTCAATAATTTCATTCCTGTTGATGTTATAAAGGAAACAAAAAAGTAGATAAGTTATGCAATACCTTCTGTGTATCGTTTAAAATTATCTAAAATGGCTTGCCAGCCTGCTTGCTGCATATCTAATGGATGGTGATCTTCTGGATCGAAGGTTTCTGTTATCTGTGTTTGTATTTCGTCACCAGAAAATAGAATATTGACAGTACGACCATCGCCCATGGTGTAGCTAATTTTTTGGTGAAGGATGACTTCATCATATATACCACCAAAATCAAAACCAAAACTACCATCTTTGGCTTCCATGCGCGTAGTAAACGAACCGCCTGCTTGTAGGTCATTGCTAGCACTTGGTGTATGCCAATCTTCTGAGGCGCTACACCATTGTGTAATATGTGCTGGCATTGTCCAGCAATTCCACACTTTTTCTATTGAAGCATGTATAGTTGTATGTATAGTAATGCTTGTATGCTTGTTTTCCATTCTTGAATTTAATAAAAAATCCTAAACAGTGACTATTTTTTACGACAATGGACTACAAAACCATGATTTTGTTGGGCGCATCAACATACTTGCCGAAACAAAAAATTTATCAGAAGGAAATACATGTAAAATATGGTCATGTTCATTTTTGATAATAACCGTATTGGCGACTACTTCTAATTTTCCTATTATTTCAAAACTATTCGATACGTTTAACACTTCCATTTTTATCGGATCAAATGTTTGCTCATCTGTCCACATTTTATAGGTGCCGTTGAGTTTATATTTTTGACCAATCTTTTGTGCATACTGGTCTGAAAATTCTTGATAATCATACTCTGTCAATTCAATTAAATTTTTCACTTTGATTTTTTGCAAACCATTTTCCAGTGTGGTATAAGCATATTCCAATTGTATTTGCAATGCTCTTTCAGCGTCTATTTTGGCATGTTGCCAATCCATTGGTGTAATGTTGTTTTTATTCAATGCAAAAAGTAAGTGCTTTAAAACAAAGGCTCTATAATCTTCATGCACGATATGAAGATGTAATTTATACCAAGGAAAGTTGGTGTTAATGATGTGAAATGCTTGTTCAAATGTTTCATATTCGCCATTCTTGTTAATGGCTAAGCCTTCATCTGTAAAATCAATTTCCTGATGGTGATAAATAAATTTTGTGCCTGTGTTACTAATGATGCGTTCTATCGAAAGGCTGCCTCCTTCTGCTAATACTTCAAATACAATTGTTGTCATACTTATTTTTTATCAAAAGTAATGCTCAACTACGACACAACATGTCGTAGTTGAAAAAACAATATTAGCTATTGGACTGCAAAAGCATGAACGTAATTAGCAAAAGGAAGATACCATGCATTATAAACAATAATGCTATTTTGAAATTGATTGTGTTTTAGTCATTATTGATTATCTATTGAGCATTACCAGATTCTAGATCCCAAAAAAAGAAAAAGAAAAATCCGGCGACCCATTCACGTCTAGCATTATTGCATTCGCCAACGTGGCTGCCCTTGTAATAAACATCACCATCACTTTCTACCTCGCCAATGCGAGAGCCATTTTTATAAACATCGCCATCAGATTCGATTTCACCAATACGTGAGCCATTTTTGTAAACATCTCCGTCAGATTCGATTTCACCGATGCGTGAGCCATTTTTGTAAACGTCTCCGTCAGATTCAAATTTACCTACACGTGAGCCATTGATATATACATCGCCATCGCTTTCAATCTCTCCAATTCTACTTCCTTTGAAATACACATTTTGTGCCTGTGTTGCAGCAGCGAAGCTTAGTAATAATGTAATTAGTATGAATTTTTTCATGATGATTGGATTAGTTTTTCGAAATATAGTTCAGGTAAAATAATTTTAATTTCTTGTTCTGCTCCTTCTTTTAGCCAATATAGAATAAAATTTACTTTTGCACTTTTCAATATATAGTTTCGTTCTTTCAGTTTAGCTATCTGATTAATAAAATTTTGAGAAAACTTTAAAATCGTTTTTCCGTTAGAAACCAGGCTATCACTTTCATTATAAGTCAAAACATCACCACTTGTCAGTTTTGAGATTAAATATTGTTTATTGATAAAATAATCAAGCCACACGTCTTTTGGAGTTAAGTGTATTATTATTTCATTAGACGGCAAATTTTTTTCTGTATTATTAGTTCGTTCAAAATTTTCTGTTCTGATATTGTTTAGAAAATCTGAATTCGTATGGATAGTCAAATTTTGCTTGGCTCTAGTCATAGCAACATAAAGCAAGCGTTTAGATTCATCAGTTGAGAGGTGAATATTTTCTAACAAAATAAATACATTATTAAATTCTTTTCCTTTTGCTTTATGAATTGTTGACACATAAATTAGCTCACCATTTTCATTGAAAAAATCTTCCATCTTTGATTCTCTAATGAAAACAACTAAATCAGATTTGTATTTTTTATTTGGGTTTGTGACCTCAAAATCCTTGATGATATTATTACAAATTTCAAATCTAGTGCTTTTTTCAAATCTCTTACGTAAAGATTTTTTAGCATTTTCCCAGACCTCATCACTAATTATATAGGCATCATCTGACAGGTTTAATTGTTCTAAAAAAAATCGCACCTCTAAAAGATTGTATAAAGTAAATCCTTCATTAGATTGAATCAATTTTGTTTGAATGTCATTTTTTAAAAGCAAGCTTGTTATTTGAAGTGCTTCTTCATTCGTTTTTGTAAGCACACACGTTGTGCCTGTGAGTCCTGTGTTGCTAATATCTTGTGCTAGTGATGTAATTATATTTTTACTTTGGTAATGAACTAATTTTATTTTACCGTTATCTTTTTGAATTGGAATAATTGGCGAATGTTTTAAGCGATGTTGGATTGTATTTACAAATTGATTTGAAAATTCGACAAGGTTATTTTTACTTCTATAATTTTCGACCAACTCATGCTTTATGGCATTATTTTCTATAATAAATTGTTCAAGATATTTTGAGCTTGCGCCTCTGAATTCATAAATATTTTGATCATCATCGCCAACGGCAATTACACGCATTTCTTCATTATATTCCATTAAAGTATTTACCAAACCATACTCATCTTCATCCATGTCTTGTGCCTCATCAATCACTAATACAGTTTTTGTAATTCGGCTGGCTTCCACTTCTTTATTTTTAATTTTTTCAATAGTTTTTTTCAGAATCACATCAGCTTTATCCAAGCTTCCAACCTTTCCTAATAAATCAAAGCAATAGGAATGGAAAGTTTTTATCTCTACAAAATTTGCTGCATTTCCGATAAGTTTTAATAAGCGTTTTTTAAATTCTGTTGCAGCAGCTCTTGAAAAGGTTAACATGAGCAACTGCTCATGTTTTACGTCTTCCATCAGTAGTAATGATGCTAATTTATGAACGAGTACTCTTGTTTTTCCACTTCCAGGGCCAGCGGCAACTACAATATTTTTGGTCTCATTATCTTTAATAATTTTCAATTGTGTCGGTGAAAGCTCTCCAAATAATTGCTTAAATTTTCCTGGAGTCATTCTAAGTTTTAAATTGTCAATCTTACTACCTGGAAAATATTTTTTAAGAAATGAAACATAATTTAATTGAAAATAATCTTCAACAAACTGCAATGCATCTTTATAATCAATAATCATTTTCTTTGCATACTCTCCAACTATATGAATTTGTTGAACTTTATTTTCATAAAACTGGTTCAGTTTTCGATAATCTTCTTTTGTGTATTTTTTATAATTATCTTGCTCTACTCTTTCGATGGTCAGTTTATTATAGACAACTAGAAAACCACCTTCAATTTTTATAGCATCAATTCTTGATAAGAAGAAAAGTGTGTCTTCAACATCATCAATACTAATATTCATTTCAAACAATTGAAGTTCTTTTTCGAATTGTTCTTTTAATTCATGAACAGAAAACTCAACTAGTTCCTCTTCTTTTTGTTTCTCTCCTTCTGCAATATTCTGATTGCTTTTATCATATAGATAGTTAACTATAAATTTTGCTAATGTGTGACGTGTCTCTAATTTCTTTTTTAAGATATCATTTGATTGTAAGCTAAGTACTGCTATGTGATTTTTGGAATATGCTAAGTTTTGCCGTTTTATCCAATTTTTAATTGCCCAAAAGTTGATAATAGTTTTTAGTTTATTCGTATTTATGTCATCGCAACCATTTATTTCAGCATCTTCATTGAGTTCTTTAAGGTGAAATATTTTTTCTTCTTGTTCGAATAAGGGAAGCAAATAATTTTCAATTTTGCAGTATGTTTCAAGAACTTTTAGAGAGCGATTCTTATTTTCGCTTTTCTTAATAAAAGCCGTTAAATCTTTTGCATCTGCTAATATTTTTTCTTCGCGAAGTAGATTTACAATATTTATCACTTCTTCTTTTACGATGCCTAAATGGTCACTGATATAATCAATTCTAGATTCGGCGGATTCTTCGTTTTTATGCTTTCTGCTTTTGCTGGAGAAAAGTTTTTTAATGATTCTAACTGCTTTTTCTTTTTGGTTTTCCGCAAATTTATCCGATGCATTTATCTTCCCAATAGCTGCTTGTACATCTTTTGAAAGAATACTATTGGCAAAAACTTTTGGCATGTTTTGGCCACGCTTTAAATAACCTGCATCTTCCAATGCTGCAATTGCTGTTGTTACTCTTGTTTCAATTTCTACAACATTATCATCCCAACCTGCTTTTCTTGCTATCTCTAAAGCAGAATTAGATACTTTTGAACGAAATTTTGTGATTTCTTTTATGGCTTTCCATATTTGTTGAATTTCTTTAATAGAAAGCTTTGTTTGGTTTAATAAAATAAAATGTTTGCTTAAATCTTCTTCATTATATAAAACAAAACAGTCGGCTACAATGCTTTCATCACGACCTGCACGACCTGCCTCTTGAATATAATTTTCTAGTGAATCAGAAATTTCATAGTGTATAACCATACCAACATCTTTCTTATCCACGCCCATACCAAATGCAGATGTCGCGACCATAATTGGAACCTCACCTGCGATAAATGCATTTTGATTTGCGGTCTTCTCACGCACATCCATTTTGCCATGATATGGTCTTGCATTATATCCATCTTCTGTTAATCTTTTTGCTAGCGTAAATGCTTTTTTTGTTCTGGAAACATAAATAATTGTCGGACAGTTTTTTTGTTCAATTAAATCTCTAGTTGCTTGATATTTTTCTTCTTCATTTCCTTTTTCATATAACTTATATTGAAGGTTGGTTCTTGATGCTTTTGAAGTAAATAATTCAAGATTGATGGAGAGCTTTTCTGTAAAATAGTCTTTTATATCTTCTATTACTTTCTGTTTAGCAGTTGCTGTGAAACAAGAAACTGGAATAGCCTCTTCAAGATTTTTCTTTTCTTGAATTTTTTTAATAAAATCTCCTATATATAGATAATCAACTCTAAAGTCTTGTCCCCAAGAAGAAAAACAATGTGCTTCATCTATAACAAATCGCACAATTTTTCTGCCTAAAATTAATTTCTCTATTGTACGCGAGCGAAGAGATTCTGGTGATATGTAAAGAATGGAAGCAGAGCCATCTTCAACGCGTTCGAACGATTTTGCTCTTTCTATTGGGTCAAGTAAACCGTTAATTGTAACAGCGTCAGTTATTTTAGCATTTTCAAGGTTGTCAACTTGATCTTTCATTAACGACTGCAAGGGAGAAATCACCACTGTTAAGCCTTTTGAGCTTTCTCCACTAATTAAGGCAGGAACTTGAAATGTAATAGACTTTCCTCCACCAGTTGGAAATACTGCAAGAATAGATTTATTATCAACAGCGGCTTTAACAGCTTGCTCTTGCAGTGGTTCATCTCCGTATGTTCTAAAAGAATCAAATCCAAAAAATCGTTTTAATCCTTTATGAATATTTAAAGCATTGTTACAATATGAACAACCATAAATGCAAGGTTTATTTC
The DNA here is from genome assembly GCA_020848475.1 of Chitinophagales bacterium. Taxonomy (GTDB): domain Bacteria; phylum Bacteroidota; class Bacteroidia; order Chitinophagales; family JADIYW01; genus JADJSS01. The sequence goes on from JADKZZ010000100.1 coordinate 16,065, forward strand.
GCAAACGAAACATTATGCTTTCAACCTCTGGATAGTTTTTAAGCACCCAAGGTGGAGTTATGGAATAAATTTTCTTGTGCTCAATGAAAGAATTAACTAAAGCTAAACTATATGCGAGTGCAATCGCCTGTGTTGAAATAATTTTATCGATATCAATATACTCGCAGATATCATCTTTAAATTTATGACGAATTAATTGCCCAAGATTTGTAGATGCGCACGAGTAGTTAATAAAGTTAAAAAATGAATGAAATTCCTTTTTATCTTTCAATAGCAGATAGAAAATCTGTTTCATTGATTCATCTAATTCTCTAAAAGCAACTATCTCATCATACAATAAGTCTTTAGCTTTCTTAGAATCATTCAATGGATTATTTGATTCTTCAGATTGAAGTTTATCATCTTTTAATAAAGCATGGTATGGTTTCGTTGGAAATAGAAGTGGTGAAAAATAAAGGGTGTCAATTACATTTTCAGTTTTTATACCTATGTCAAAAAGTTCTTTGCTGATGTAATTTAAATCGTGATTGAAAATATTATGACCACAAATGTATTTCGTTCCCGTCAAGAATTGAACAAACTCAGATATTGATGTTTTATGAAATAAACTTCCATCACTCTTAACACTTCCTATATCAAGAATCTTTCGGCTATTGGGCTCAACTTCAATATCAATGAAAGCAATTGAATTCATTTAATTGTATTATTCATATGCAATTCTAAATTATCTAATAATGATAATCTTCTGTTTGTATAACTACTCTAATTTTCTGTATATTATCTGCATTGTATTAATATGCAAAATAAGAATTTTTCATCATTTAACTTATTGTTTTTGACGAGCATAACACGTTTATTCCACATTATAAAACACAAACGCACATCTTACGATGTGCGTTTTGTTTTGTATTATGAAGTAATCTGTTAATGTTATAGTTTGCGTTTTACTTCTACTTGTTCGAATGCTTCTACGATATCGTTAACTTGAATATCGTTGTAGTTTTTGATTTTCAAACCACACTCATATCCTTTGGTCACGTCTTTCACATCGTCTTTAAAGCGTTTGAGTGAGTCAAGTTCGCCGCTGTGTACAACGATGCCATCACGTATAATTCTGATTTTGTTGGAACGTGCTACTTTTCCATCTAATACATAACAGCCTGCAATTGTACCGACTTTACTAACTTTAAACACTTCGCGGATTTCGATATTACCAACAATTTTCTCTTCGAATTTTGGTTCTAATAAACCTTCCATCGCTGCTTTGATTTCCTCAATTGCATCGTAGATAATGTTATAGTATTTAATTTGTATATCTTCTTTTTCTGCTAATGCTTTAGCATTCATGGAAGGTCGAACCTGGAAGGCACAAATGATAGCGTCTGATGCTGATGCCAACAATACATCGGATTCGCTGATAGCGCCAACGCCTTTGTGAATGACATTCACTTGAATTTCTTCTGTGGAAAGTTTCAGTAATGAGTCTGCTAATGCCTCCACAGAACCGTCCACGTCACCTTTGATAATTAAGTTCAATTCTTTGAAATTGCCTAGCGCTAAACGGCGACCAATCTCATCTAAGGTAATGTGTTTCTTAGCACGCATGCCTTGTTCGCGGATGATGGTAGCACGTCTATTTGCTGTTTCTTTACCTTCATTCTCATCGGCATAAACTTTTATTTTATCGCCCGCCGTTGGTGCGCCCAATAAACCTAATACTTGCACTGGCGATGATGGGCCAGCTTTAACAATACGAACACCACGCTCGTTTGTCATTGCTTTTACTTTGCCATAGTACTGACCTGCCACCACGAAATCACCGATTTCGAGTGTGCCTTCTTGCACCATAATAGTAGAAACATAACCACGACCTTTATCTAATTGTGCTTCAATTACGGAACCTACAGCTAATTTATTTGGATTTGCTTTTAGGTCGAGCATTTCTGCTTCTAATACAATCTTATCAAGTAATTTATCGATATTGATGCCTTTTTTTGCTGATATTTCTTGACACTGGAATTTGCCGCCCCATTCTTCTACCAATATATTCATTTGTGATAATTGGTTTCTGATGTTATCTGGATTTGCGCCATCTTTATCCATTTTATTAATAGCAAAAATCATAGGAACTTCTGCTGCTTGTGCGTGCGATATTGCCTCACGAGTTTGTGGCATGATGGCATCATCTGCTGCAATTACAATTACGGCAATATCGGTTAATTTAGCACCACGTGCACGCATTGCTGTAAATGCTTCGTGACCTGGTGTATCTAAAAAAGTAATGTGTTCGCCGTTTGTCGTTTCTACTTCGTAGGCACCGATGTGTTGCGTGATGCCACCCATCTCACCTGCTACTACATTTGCACTTCTAATATAGTCGAGTAATGATGTTTTACCGTGGTCAACGTGTCCCATAATGGTCACAATTGGTGGTCGTTTTTTCAAATCTTCTGGTGCATCTATATCTTCTTCGTCTTCATCTTCTTCGTCGGCTAAGTTGATAAATTGTGCTTCAAACCCAAATTCACCAGCTACTAATTCTATTACTTCTGCATCTAAGCGTTGGTTGATAGAAACGAACACGCCTAAACCCATGCAAGAGCTGATTACTTGCGTTGGTGTAACGTCCATTAAGCCTGCTAATTCACTTACAGTAATAAACTCTGTTAACTGTAAAATGTGATCTTGTGCATCATCGCCTTCCGTACGTGCAGCATGGTCTTCCCGTTTTGATTTTCTATATTTTGAGCGATCTGATTTTGTTTTCGTTCCTTGCAGTTTTGCCATAGTAGAACGAATTTTATCTTGGATATCTTTTTCAGAAATTCCATCTTTTGACTCTACTGGTTTACCACGTTTGTTGTCGAACTTAGCACCAATTGTTTTAGTTGGTCTTGTGTCTTTTGTGCTGGGTTCGAATTTTTTAATATCGACCTTATTTTGAGTTATTCGTGCACGTTTTTGATTGGCATCTCTGCCTTCTCTTTGTTTTTCGCGTTCTTTTTCTCTTTTCGCTTTTTCTTCGTCGCGGAAAATATCTTCTGGTCTGCGTTCTTGTTTTATAGGTAATTCTATTTTACCTAAAATTTTTGGACCAGAAAGTATTCCTGTTTTTGCACGAATGACCTCTTCTTCAACTGGTTTTACTTCTTCTTTTTTTACTTCGACAACAGGTTCTATTTTCTTTTCTTCTTTCTGTAGTTTCTCTTCTGGTTGCTCTTTCTCTTCTTTTGCTTCGACAACAGGTTCTGTTTTTTCTATTGTTTTTTCGACAATAGGTTCAACTGCTGGTTTTACCTCTGCTTCCTTTTTCTTCTTAGGTTTGTCAAGATCTATTTTTCCGACAATTTTCGGACCTTCTACTTCGTGTTTTACAGCAATAACTTCTTCCTTTTCTTTTTCTACTTTAGCGGTTTCTTTTATTGCTTCTTTAATAGAAATTTCTTCTTCTTTTCGTTTGCCGATATTGATGGCTTCTGCTTTTTCTTTGGCCACCATGTCGCTTCTAAATTCGCGCAATAGGATTTCGTACTGCTCTTCGGAGAGCTTAGTATTTGGCGAATTTGCAACATCTTTAAAACCTTTTGCATGTAGGTGGTCAACTATTGTGGAGGTACCTACATTTAGTTCTTTGGCTGCGCTTGCTAATCTATGTGTTTTAACTTCTGACATATCTTGTTTTTAGACAATGGTCAATGGTCAACAGTCGATTGGAAAAGATGTACTATGACCAATGACATATGGCTAATGACTGTTCATGTTATTCAAATTCTGTTTTTAATATTTTGATGATATCATCAATTGTTTCCTCTTCTAAATCTGTTCTTCTTACCAATTCATCTCTATCTAACTCTAACACAGACTTCGCAGTATCACAACCAATACCTTTTAAGATATCAATAATCCAGCCATCGATTTCGTCTGAGAATTCGTCTAAGTCCACATCGTCTTCTTCTACGGTATCCGTGTCTCTGAATACGTCGATTTCGTAGCCTGTTAACTTGCTTGCTAATTTGATATTAAAACCACCTTTACCGATTGCTAATGAAACCTGATCTGGTTTTAGATAAACAGATGCGCGTTTTTTTGCATCGTCTAATGCTATACCTTCAATTTTTGCAGGTGTTAAAGAGCGTTGCAACAACAGGTTTACGTTATTAGTAAAGTTGATAATGTCAATATTTTCGTTGCGCAACTCTCGAACGATACCATGGATACGAGAGCCTTTCATACCAACGCAAGCGCCAACTGGATCGATTCTATCGTCATAAGATTCTACTGCTACTTTAGCGCGTTCACCTGGCTCACGAACGATTTTTTTGATAACGATGAGTCCGTCCATGATTTCTGGCACTTCATTTTCTAATAATTTAGCCAAGAAAGAACCATCGGTACGAGACAAAATCACCAAAGGTGTGCTACCGCGTAATTCTACATTTTTGATAACAGCACGAATGCTATCTCCTTTTTTGTAAAAGTCTGTTTTTATTTGTTCATTTTTTGGTAAAATTAATTCGTTGCCATCATCGTCGAGCAATAGAATTTCTTTTTTCCAAACTTGATATACTTCTGCTGTAATGATGTCGCCAACACGGTCTTTGTATTTTTTATACACTTCATCTTTTTCCAAATCCAAGACGCGAGAAATCAATGTTTGGCGAGCTGCTAAAATCGCGCGACGGCCAAATGATTCTATGGTAATGGCTTCGTATAATTCTTCGCCAACTTCCATGTCTGGCTCGATGGTTTTTGCGGAAGATATTTCTACCTCTGCTAATCTATCTTCTACTTTACCGTCTTCTACAATCATACGATGGCGCCAGATTTCTAAGTCACCTTTTTCTGTGTTGACGATGATATCGAAGTTTTGGTCGGAGCCGTATTTTTTTCTTAATAAAGTTTTAAATACATCTTCCAACACGCGCATCATGGTTGGTCTGTCAATGTTTTTAAAGTCTTTAAACTCCGAGAATGAATCTACTAATTCTGCACTGTTCATGGCAATTATAGTTTAAAATTAAAATGTTTTTTTACTGATTTTATTTCATCAAAAGCTAAAGTGTGTTCTTCGATAGTTTCTGATTTTTTTACTTTAATAATTTCTTTTACGCTTATTTCATTGCTTGTAGCACTCAACAATTCACCTGTTATTTTCATTCCATTTTTCAAAACCACATCAACTTGTTTATTGAGTTGTTTTTGAAATTGTTGTGCTACTTTTAGTGGCTCATCAATGCCTGGTGACGAAACATCTAAAGAAATGTTGTCTGTCATCAAGTTATTTTCTTCTAAAAAGTGTTGAATATGTCTGCTTATTTGCACACATTCTTCAACTGTAATATTATTTGTACTGTCTGCGTATATTTCGATTTTACCATTAGACAGTACTTTAATATCGACTAAAAACAAGTCATTATTTTCGAAATAGCGCGCTATTTCGTTTTCTATTAACTGTTTTAATTGTACTAATTTTTCCATTGCTATAAGAATAAAAAAGAGGACTTTGTCAAGTCCTCTTCCATTCAATTTTCGGTGCAAATATACGACATTTATTTAAAAAAGCAATTTTTTATGGTTTTTTTATGCTGTTTTTAAGTTATAGTAATTACATTTACTAATAAGATTTATACATGCATGAAATCATTAAGCATTATACGGCATGCAAAATCCGATTGGTCAGCTGGTGTTGATGATATTCTTCGTCCACTGAACGAACGCGGTAAAAGCGCAACAAAATTAATTGGAAATTATTTACAGCAAAAATCAATTCTTCCTGATTTAATTATCAGTTCGCCTGCAACGCGTGCGCAAGACACTGCAAAAGCTATCGCACGTGCTATACATTATGATGTGCAAAAAATCCAAACGGAACCTTGTGTTTATTTTGGCACTTCGACAAACATCGTCGATAAAATTAAAACACTGCCAAATACCATGAATGATGTTTTTATATTTGGACATGAGCCGATATTGTCTTCTTTGATTTATCAGTTTACAAAAAACACTTTGGAAAAATTTCCAACTTGTGCTGTATATCGAATTTCGTTTGATATGAATGACTGGTCAACATTAAAGCTCGGAAAAACGGAGTTTTTTATTTTTCCAAAATTATTGCAAGCTTAAACCATAAGCTCAAAAACAATAAATTATAGTAATTGTGAATTTTAGGTGAACGTACATTTTTACTATCATTTCAGGAACATATTCTTCTATATTTACGTTATAATTTTTTAGATACTTTTTTATGCCGTCTCGTCTTCCTATTATCAACCGCGAATTAAGCTGGCTTTCCTTTAACGAACGTGTGTTGCAAGAGGCAGAAAGCACTGACGTGCCTGTGTTGGAAAGACTAAAATTTTTAGGCATTTACTCTAATAATTTAGATGAATTTTTCCGTGTGCGCATCGCTACTATTAAGCGCATGATGGATTTTGACAAACGTGCCAAGCAAGAATTGGGATTTTCGCCTTCCAAAATAATGGATGCCATTCAGGAAAAACTGAAAGTGCTGCAAAAAAAATATGCAAAAGCCTATGAAAACATCATCAAAGCTTTAGAGAAAGAAAATATTTTTATTTTAAACGAAACGCAATTAGACAAACAGCAAGGCATATTTGTCAAGAATTATTTTCAGGAAAAAGTACGACTCGAAATTTTTCCAATTATGCTGGATAAAGCCAAAGAGTTTCCGATTTTATTAGATGCATCTATTTACTTGGCCGTGCGTTTTTCAAAAAACAAAACAAAAGAAACACACTATGCGTTGATTGAAGTACCAACAAGCTCATTGTCGAGATTTGTCGTGCTGCCAGCAAAAAAAGAAAAGCAATATATTTTGTTTTTAGATGATGTGATTCGCTATAATTTAAAATCCATTTTTCAGATTTACGATTTCGATAAAATAGAAGCTTACACCATAAAGTTTACGCGCGATGCGGAATTAGACGTCGATAACGATGTGTCGCTCACCTTTATGGAATCTATGGAAATGAGTTTGAAAAAACGTAAACATGCCGATGCATTGCGTTTTGTATATGATGCACAAATGCCAAAAGATTTCCAAAATTATTTAATAAAAAAAATGGAATTAGATAGCAATGTACAGTTATATGCTGGCGCTCGTTATCATAATTTCAAAGACTTTATTAAATTTCCTTCGCTCGGAAAATCGCACTTATTAAATGCAGCACAGCAACATATTCCACATCACGACTTAGAAAAAACACGTTCTATTTTAGACAAGATGAAATTGAAAGATATTTTACTATATTTTCCATATCATTCATTCGATTATTTTTTAGACCTTTTGCGCGAAGCTGCCATTGATCCAAATGTATCGCACATCCGCATTACGCTATATCGCGTAGCATCTCAGTCTCATGTCATAAAATCTCTGATTACTGCATTGCATAATGGAAAAGACGTTACCGTGTTTATTGAAATTCGTGCGCGATTTGACGAAGAAGCTAACCTTGATTGGGCAAACAAATTGCGCGAAGCAGGCGCTCGTATTATTCCTGGAATTTCTGGATTGAAAGTGCATTCAAAATTATGTTTGATTACGCGAAGAGAAAAAGGAAACAAAGTTTACTATGCCTGCATTGGCACTGGAAATTTGCACGAGAAAACTGCTCGCATATATACTGATGCAATGGTGTTGACTTGTAATCAAACAATAACAAAAGAGGCACGACAAATTTTTTCTTTCTTTGATAAAAATTATTCTGTTCCAAAGTTCAATCAGTTGTTAGTGGCGCCTTTTAATTTGCGTAGTAAATTGACCACACTCATCAACAAAGAAATTAAAAATGCAAAAGCAGGCAAAAAAGCGGAGATATTTTTGAAGTTGAATAATTTAGTAGATGAAGATGTAATTGAAAGATTGTACAATGCCAGTAAGGCTGGTGTAAAAATCAGATTAATCGTTCGCGGCATCAACTCCTTAGTGCCACAATTTTCTGGATTTAGCGAAAACATCGAAGCCATCAGCATCGTCGATAAATTTTTAGAACACACTCGTATTTTTGTATTTCATAACGATGGCAAGCCAGAAGTATTTATTGGTTCTGCCGATTTAATGACACGCAATCTTGACTTCAGAATCGAAGTAGTATTGCCAATAATAGATGAAAAAATAAAAAAGCAATTACTGAAAATAATGGAATTGCAATGGAAAGACAATGTGAAGTCGAGATGGTTTGATGAAGGACAAAAAAATATTTTCAAAATCAAAACGGAACAAGAAGCCGTATTGCGCAGTCAAGATGCGATTTATGATTTTTGGAAAGGTTTGAGTGGGAAGAAATAGAATCATTAAACGGAATTTTTTGAATAAAATAAAATCGTAAATTACTTGCATGAAATTCGCTGCTATTGATATTGGTTCCAACGCTGTTCGCTTAATTTTTATAAATGTATATGAAACACCATCTGGTCCGCAGTTTGTAAAAGATGCCATGTATCGCGTTGCGCTTCGCCTTGGTGAAGAAGCATTTTTAAAAGGAAAAATTTCTAAAGCAAAAGAAACAGAAATGCTATCTACGATGAAAGCATTTAAGCATTTGATAGATATACATAAACCTGTACAAGTGATGGCATGCGCAACGAGTGCCATGCGCGATGCAAAAAATGCAAAAGAAATTGTACAGAAAATTTATAAAAAAACCGGCATTGATATCAAAATTATTTCTGGGCAGAAAGAAGCAGAATTAATCCTGTCAAATCATGTAGAAAAATTTTCATTAGAAGAAAATAAAAACTATCTATACATTGATGTCGGCGGTGGCTCTACTGAATTAATTTTATTATCCAATGGAAAATTGGTCAATAAATGGTCTTTTAATATTGGTACTTTGCGCATGACATTAGATAAAGTAAAACCAAAACATTGGAAAGCTTTGGACTTATGGATTGACCATTTAAAAGGAAAATATCAACCATTATTAGGCATTGGTTCTGGTGGAAATATCAACACCATACAAAAGCATTTTGTAAAACGAAAAGGCGAAGTGGTGCATTTAGAGGAATTACAAAACACCTACAATACACTTCGCAGTATGACACTCGACGAGCGCATTTTACAATATAGTTTCCGACCTGATAGAGCAGACGTTATCGTGCCGGCTGCTTATATTTTTATGTATATCATGAAGCGTTTGGATATGGACATCTTACATGTTCCAAAAGTTGGATTGGGCGATGGTATGATACATGAGATGTATGATAAAATATCAAAACAAAAGACTAAAAGAAAGTAGCTTATTTTTTTAAGCAAATAGTCTTACCTTTAATTTCAAATACACCTATGAAATTATTGGACAACATTACCGAAAAATTAGACAACAAATACATTACCTTATTTGCTATAGTTATTGGTGCATTTTTTTTGCGCTTGTATCGGCTAACTTTTGAAGGTTTATGGACCGATGAGATGGCGGCGGTATATACTTCAAATCCTGATGTATCATTGCGAAGAATGTATAATGTATTACATTTTTGGGATCAAACGCCTCCGCTATATCCATTAATGTTGCGATACTGGTTTCAAATCACTGGATTTACTGATTATAATGCGCGTTTATTTTCAGTAATAGGCGGCACATTGAGTTTGATCGCTGTGTTTTATTTGATAAAAGAATTATATAATAGGCGAACAGCATTATTTATTACCTTATTGGTAGCCATAACGCCTTATCATATTTATTTTTCTAGAGAAGCGCGTTCATATATTTGGGCATTTCTATCTGTTACAATGCTGTTGTTGTTTTTTTATCGCCAATTAAAAAGGTATTCAAACGGATATAACAGATGGCTATTTATATTGAGTGGTGGCATTTTATTACAAATAAGTTATTTCAGCTTTTTTGTGCACGCAGCTTTGGTGGCTGTGGTCGTGCTCACTTTTATGCTAAAAAAAGAAAAGGTAGATCTAAAAAATTGGATCATCGATTATGTATTCATTGGCATACAGTTTTTGCCATGGGCTTATCAGTTTGTGAAAATATTTGGCATGCAAAATGGCGGCAATGGCACATCACCAAGTCCAATGTACTTGTTTGAAATGCTCAATGTGTTTACTGCTGGCGTAGCAGGTGGTTTCCTATTATCAATTGCATTTGCAGTATTGTTAGTGTTATTTGTTTACTTAGTATGGTTTCAGAAAAAGTTATTTAAAAATGAATATTTATGGATAACTGCTCTCGTGCTTTTCTTTATCATATTCGTTTTATTTTATTTAAAATCTGTTTCTGGTAGAAATATTTTGAATGGCTTTATGTATAGCTATGTTATTGTCATATATCCTGTTTTTCTTATTTTATTAGGTGGCATTTTGTATCTAACAAACAGAATATTAGTTGTTGTTTTATTGTTGGTGTTTATTACTGCAAATGCAATACATTTTACGGATTGGTATCATCTTTCATTTGAAAAAAAGAAAACAGAAGCCTATCGCGAAATGGCTGATTTTATTAGTAAATCTGAAAACAATAAAGCGCCTATTGTATGTGCGGCAGATTACTTACAAGATTTTTATTACACTCAAAAAAACATGCAAAACCAACTCATTAGTTTATCTGATTTTGACAAGAAATTAGATACCTCTAAGACTACCTATTTTTGGATTATCGACTCTTATGATTACAAATCGGAATTGATTTTAGCAGAAGCAAAAAAACGCTTTCCTGTTCGTGTCGTAGAAATAGATACCATCAAACCACCAATTGGTCATTTGGATTTTCGCGCATTATTAATAGAGAAAACAAACTAAATTAATCAGAAAAGTTTTCAATAGCTTGGTTTAGCATTATAGTTCATCGGCGTTTCTACAAACATATTATTTTGTAAGACAGCATAATTATTTTGTTCATACAATTTAAACTGAAATAACTGTGCACCAAATGATTTTCCTTTTGGATAAAATCCGAATTGGAAATCAATATATGGAAATCCTAAATCTACACTTCTTAGGCGTATGCCAGCACCGATGCCATATTGAAAATCACTTTCCACAATTAGTTTTTCGCCATTTTCACTGAGCCAGCCCATATCACAAAATGCATATAACATGCCTTTACTCATGGCTACTGTTTTGTTAAACAAAAGGTTACTTTCCAAGCTTAAAGTAACACTCTGTGAGCCTTTCAATGTCGGCGAATAAAATCCGCGAATGCCTTTCATATCATTGATATTAAAGTAACGTTCTTCCGGAATATAAAAACCCAATGTAGTGCCTACTTTTATGATTTGTCTAAACTTCATATATCTTGCAAAAGACACTTGTTTCGACACATAATCGACTTGAAAATTTGCCTTCATCTGTTCGCCTTTTTTGTTGCGCACAAATCCATTATATGATGCTTGAGGATATAGGTAACCAAATCTTTTGACATAAATTCCATA
>JADKZZ010000101.1 GCA_020848475.1 Chitinophagales bacterium
AAACCAGGTGCTTTTACGGCAGCTATTTTTAAAGAGCCACGTAAACGGTTAACTACTAAAGTTGCTAAAGCTTCGCTTTCTACATCTTCAGCAATGATTAATAAACCACGACCAGTTTGCACTACTTTTTCCAATACTGGCAATAAGTCTTTCATCGTAGAAACTTTTTTGTCGTAGATTAAAATGAAAGGTTTTTCCATTTCGCATTCCATAGTGTCTGCATTCGTTACAAAATACGGAGAGATATAACCTCTGTCGAATTGCATACCTTCTACTACATCTACATACGTTTCTGTACCTTTTGCTTCTTCTACTGTGATAACGCCTTCAGTACTTACTTTTTCCATTGCTTGCGCTATCAATGCACCGATTTCTTCGTCGTTATTTGCTGAAATAGAGCCAACTTGTTTAATTTTAGAAAAGTCTTTACCGACTTTTTCTGAAATTGTTTTCAATTCTTTTACGACAGCAGTAACCGCTTTATCGATACCACGTTTTAAATCCATTGGATTTGCGCCAGCAGTAATTGATTTTAAGCCAGGTGCAATAATAGCTTGAGCTAATACAGTAGCAGTGGTTGTACCATCACCAGCGACATCATTTGTTTTTGATGCTACATCTTTTACTAATTGGGCACCCATGTTTTCGAATGGATCTTCTAATTCGATTTCTTTAGCCACTGTTACACCATCTTTTGTGATGGCAGGTGCACCAAATTTCTTCTCAATGATTACATTTCTTCCTTTTGGCCCTAAGGTAACTTTAACGGCATTTGCTAATGCATCAACACCAGCTTTTAATTTATCTCTTGATTCTGTGCTATAACTAATTTGTTTCGAGCTCATTTTATTTTTATTTAAGATTGTTTGAATTTATAAATTTTCTTGTTGCTGACATTTGATTAAACAATTGCCAAAATGTCAGATTCTCTCATGATTAGGTAATCATTTCCGTCCACATTGATTTCTGTTCCGCTGTATTTTCCGTACAGAATAGTATCGCCAACTTTAACCGTTGTTGGTTCATCTTTTTTACCAGGACCTACTGCTACTACTTCACCTTTTTGTGGTTTTTCTTTTGCTGAATCAGGAATGATAATGCCTGATTTTGTTTTTGTTTCTGCTGCAGCAGCCTTCACCACTACTCTATCAGCTAAGGGTTGAATGCTAAGTTTTGTCTTTGCCATGATTATTTATTGATTTAATTAATTATAATTTTCACGCAAAAGTAGTCTATTTTCGTGCCATTTCCATAAAAACGACAAAATGTCTATTCGAAATGTAATTATTTCAGTTATTTCGGATTATCAGAAGATAAAAAATAGGTAATCATATTTCTTAATACATTAAAAACAATATATTCTAATCTACTATAATTTTACTTGTGTAAAGTGTATTTGTTTTACGATTGTAGAGTTGGATTGTGTACACTCCTTTTGTCATACCTAATGCAGATGTATTCAATACATTGCCATCAAAAATGGCGTCATAATATTTGTTTCCTAAAATATCGCTTATCGTAATTTGTTGTCCAACATATCGCTGTACATTGACAAAGTAAATATTATCGAACGTTGGATTCGGATAAACACCAATTTTTTCAATGGTTTGATAATAATTCAAATTTGTAGTCAGATTTGGACAACCTAATTGATAGGCAAAAAAGTTTTTCATATACCAAACAGTGCTATCAAAAAAGGGTTGTACGACAGTACCAAAAAGGTCGGTAGAATACGAAGTATGTCCCCAATCAGGAATAATATAAAAAGGATTATAAATATTTAATTCTTGTGCTTTTGTGTGCAATATATTACTACCATCAACAAACATTAAAGTTGGAATATTATAAGGTTGTCCTCTATTAAATGGTATTTCAGGATCCCAAAGATTATGCACACTTAAGAAATTAGTTTGTTCATTATCTAAATAACTTTTATCGCCTAATGCGCCATTTATATTTACAACGCCAAGAATTTTTTCGCCATAATTTATAAAATCATACTCACCAAAAACACCACCAATATCATTCAGCCAAGTTTTCCAATTTTCTGGCAAAACATCAGTAGAATCTAAATAAGTCGTATGTAGCACATTAAAAGCACCAGCACTTGCGCCACACAAAAATATTTTGCTAGTATCGATACGATATGGATTCGCGCTATCGCGTGCGGAATTGAAAAAATAGCGAATTAGTTGTTTCGTATCTTGCACACCTCTTCCGACGGCTTTCAACATTAAATCTTGAAACAGTAATGACAATGGTGAGGATTCTAAGCGATAGGTTGCTGAGCAAACGACAAAACCACGTTTAGCGAATTCGTTGCCCATTGCTATCTGACTCTCATAATCTTTGGTACCTGTCCAATATGCACCGCCATGTTCAAATATCACTAATGGCCTTACAGTGGCGGTATCATTTACAGGTTCAAACACATCCATTTTAATTGGCTGCAATGTGCCAGCGGCATTTTTTGCAATAGAATAAACAATGTCTTTATGGCGAATACTTTGTTGAAATATTTTCTGCGTAAATCGTCCACCTTCGCATTGCGCGAAAGCAGTATGAAAGAATATTGATGTCAATAATACAGAAAAAAATTGCTTCACTAATTAAAGATACAAAAAAAGCAATTAGCGTTCATCTGTTGGCTTGTGTTTTATAAATTCCATATCGTCCAATGCGGCAGGATAAATTTGTTTACGGAAAGAACTGCTTTTATCTTTGTTATAACCTGCATACATGCGTTTAATATTTACCGCCAAATCATAATCGCTGGTTTGTTGTAAAAAGGTATAAGGCATATTGAGATAGGAAATAAATCTATCATACTCGTCTTCATCTAAATCGATGATATGATAATTATTATACAAACGGAATAAGTCTTTTAACACAATACGTTTAGCTTATTCTGTTTCTAATTGTGCGGCTACTTTCTTTTCTTTTTCGTGTTTGCTTAATAATTGATACAAATAAGAAATCGGATTTGTAAATGGTCTAGCATCTGGATTTTTCGATGTATTTTTTATGTATAAATTATTGATTTGATCTCTAATTTGTTGATGTGTGCGAATGGCACTAATTTGTACTTCTGTTAATTCTACAGGTATTCTCGGAAGCACAAAAACAATATCGTACGATGCACGCAATACAGAATCTTTACAAGAAAGTTTAGTCGGCACATGTCCTTTTTTAAGGATAATCAGTGAATCTGATTTCAGCATTTTTGTGCTAAAGAAACCTTCTTTAGAAGCAGAAAATCCTAATTGTAAACGTCGAAATGCAATATCTGCATAAGGAACAATATTATTGTTTTCATCAACTATTTTTACATTGACTACAATTTCTGCCGATTGAGCTTGAACAATAGCGGGCAAACAAGCAATAAGTATGTATAGAAAAAATCGCACCTTCAAAAATACGACAATTTGAAAATATTCCATTTACATTACATGTTAATTTATGTTGTTATGTATTTTGGTATAAATGTTTGATTTTAATAAATATTTCTTTAATTTTAGATATAATGACAAACATATATGCCCAATATTCAGATGCTGAACTAATCACTTTATATCAAAAGGAATTACAAGCAGATATCGTTGGCGAGTTATATAAGCGCTATGCTTTATTGGTATA